>JAFDDH010000194.1 GCA_019310975.1 Deltaproteobacteria bacterium
CGAGCTCGCGGCGCTGCTCGGCTTGCGGATCCCGCAGACCCGGACGTGATCGGGCGCCGTGTATGAAGGGCGAGCCGAAGGCAGCACAGCCGGGCGAGCAGGAACGAAGAGCGCATCAACAAGCACATCTTGCGGGAGCCCGCTTGGCGCCAAGCCGTGAGCGCGGCAGCCGACCACGAAGGTGAAGCACCGTCCAGCAATGTCTTCGAACGTATTCGACGTTGATACGAATTCATTCAACGCCCCTTGAAGATCGGATCCCGTCGTTCGATGAAGGACTGCACGCCCTCCGCTGCGTCCTCGGTACGGGTGAGGCGCTGCTGGGTCGCCTGGAACTCGGCCGCGGCCGCCTCCTCGCCCGCCAGCGCGTAACGGCGAGCGGATGCCTTGGTGGCCTGGACGGCGAGTGGAGCCAGCAGAGCGATCTTCTCGGCAAGGATGATCGCACGATCGAGCTCCGTGCCGGCGGGAACGATCTCCTGTACGAGTCCGCAGCGGCGGGCCTCCTCGGCATCGAACTCGTCGACCACCAGCAGGTGGTACATCGCATTCCCCCATCCGCCCCGCTCGACGAAACGGATCGTCGCCCCGCCAGTGGCCATGATGCCGCGCTTGGGCTCGAGCTGGGAGAAGCGGCAATCATCTGCGGCGACCACGATGTCGGCGCCGAGCATCCACTCGATTCCCGCCGTATACGTGATGCCCCGGACCGCGCAGACGACGGCCTTGCGGCACGTGCGGCCACTGAGGCCGACCGGATCGACACGCTCGGCCGACTTCGGAGCCGACTTCGGGTCCTTCATGCCGGCCGCCCACTTGGGAAGATCGAGTCCAGCCGTGAAGTGGTCGCCATGGCCGAAGAGAACGCCGACGTGCAGCGAGTCGTCCTCATCGAGCTTTGTATAGGCATCGCGCAGCTCGCTCCACATCTTGGGCGTGACGCCATTGCGCTTCTCGGGTCGGTCGATCCCGATCAGGAAGATCGAGCCGCGGTGCTCGGTCGTGATCCGGCCCTCGGGATCTCGCTCGCTCATAGGTCCTTCTCGCCTCCTCGGGAGCCCTGGGCGGGGCCGCCCTCCAGATTTGACAGCATCACCACTGCTGGGGCATACCAGATACAAAGCCCGTCCGCCCCGGCCTCTCACCCGTGCACCCAGCCACGAGGAGGAACGCGTGAATCCGCTACCCAAGATGAAGCTCAGCGACGTGGACCTCTCCGATCCCGAGTTCTGGATCGCCCCCATAGAAGTGCGCGAGGCCGCGTTCAAGACGCTGCGCGAGGAGGCCCCCATCTCCTTCACCGAAGAATTCGAGCCACCGCCCGACATGCCGCTGCCGAAGGGGCCCGGCTATTGGTCACTCACTCGGCACCGCCACATCCTCGAGGCCAGCCGCAATCCCGAGGTCTTCTGCTCGGGCAAGGGTGCGACCTCGGTGATCGACATGCCGGAGCAGATGCTCGAGTTCTTCGGTGGCATGATCAACATGGACGAGCCGCGCCACACCAAACAACGCAAGATCATCTCGCGCGGCTTTACCCCGCGCTCCCTCAAGAGGATCGAGGACGCGGTGGATCGTCGTGCCGCGCGCATCGTCGACCGGATCATCGAGCGGGGGGAGTGCGATTTCGTAGCCGAGCTCGCCGCTCCGCTGCCCCTCGAGATCATCTGCGACATGATGGGCATCCCGGAGAGTCAGAGCCAGTTCATCTTCGAGCGCAGCAACAAGATTCTGGGACTCGGCGACCCCGACTATATGGCCGAGGGCGAAAATCCCATCATGGCCGCGATGGGGGCCGGCGCGGAGCTGGCGGGGCTGATGCGCGAGATGGCCACTGCGCGCAGGAAGAGCGCCAGCGACGATCTGACGAGCGCCCTCATCAACGCCACCGCGGACGAGGATGTCCTCACCGACGCCGAGCTGGCCTCCTTCTTCATTCTTCTCGTCGTCGCCGGCAACGAAACCACGCGCAACGCCATCAGCCACGGCATCAAGGCGCTCTGCGACAATCCCGGCGAGCGAGCCCGGTGGGCCGCCGACTTCGAGGGCCTGGCGCCAGTGGCCGTCGAGGAGATCGTCCGCTGGTCGAGTCCGGTCATCTACATGCGCCGAACGCTCACACGCGACTATAGGATGGACGACGTAGAGATGCGTGAGGGCGACAAGGTTGCCCTGTGGTACGCATCAGCGAACCGCGATGCGGACGTCTTCGTGGATCCCTTCCGCTTCGACATCACGCGCACCCCCAACGAGCACCTCGGCTTCGGCGGCCCGGGTCCCCACTACTGCCTGGGTGCGAACCTCGCACGACGTGAGATCACGGCGATGTTCCGTCAGATCTTCGAGCGCATGCCCGATCTCGAGATCACCGGAGCGCCGGAGCGCCTGGCTTCGAACTTCGTTCACGGGATCAAGCGCATGCCGTGCCGGTTCACGCCGGGCCGCGTGGCGGCCTGAGCAGAAGGGGCGTCAAGGGATGTCCCGGCGTGACGACCAGCTGCTCGACGCGGCGTTCTCGGCTGCGTGTCAGCACGCGCACCTGGTGTCCGCGGCGCTTGAACTCGAGGGCGACGAATTTACCCAGGTAGCCGGTCGCTCCGGCCACGACGACACGAAGCGGCGCCTCGCTCACTGCCCCGCCAACTTCGCGACGACCGGCGCGAAGTCCAGCATGTGGATGTCGTTCACGGTCACGTAGCTGATTCCGTAGAGCTCGCGGCGGCGTACGAGCTCGTCGCAAATCGTGTCCACGGTGCCGAAGAGCGCATGCGGGTGGGCACGCATTTCTTCCCCCGTGAGCCCGAAGGCAGCCCCTATGCCATCCGACACGGCTTGCGACTGATCGGTCACGAAGGTGAAGTAGGCGCCGATCTCGAGCTCCAGCTCGCCGAAGCGCTCGCCCGCCGCCTTCTTCACCCACCCGACCTTCTCGAGGGTGAGCTCGGCGGTCGAAGTCTGCACACCATCCGGCCCGATCACCCCAGAGCGGTTGTTGAAGTTGAAGCTCACGATGTCGGCCTCTCGGCCGGCCAATGAGAGGATTCGCGGCGCGCCGCCCCCGATCATGATCGGCGGGTGCGGCTTCTGGACGGGCTTCGGGCGACCGTCGAAGCCGTGAACCCGGAAGTGTTTGCCGTCGAACTCGATCGGCTGATCGGACATATGTTGCTTGAGGATCGTGACCGCCTCGGCGAGCTTCGCGATACGCAGGCCCGGGCGCTCGAAGGGGATTCCGATCGCGTCGTACTCGCCCTCGAGCCAGCCCGCACCGAGCCCGATCTCGAGCCGGCCCTCCGAGAGCAGGTCCAGCGTGGCCGCCTCCTTGGCGAGAACGATCGGATGGTGATAGTCGGCACAGAATACGCGGCACGCGATGCGAAGCGAACGCGTCGCACTTGCAGCCGCCGCCATCGCGGGCACGGCGGCGAGCTCCTGGGGCGGATGGCTCGTCGCTTCCTGGGCGGGACCCGGTCCGATGTAGTGATCGGCGAGACTCAGCACCGAGTAGCCGAGATCCTCCACGCTGCGCGCGCGCTCGGCCCACTCGCGGGCCGAGCTGGCGGCGAAGGACTGCACACCGAATCGGAAGGGTGTTTGCTCTGCCACGGGTCGCGACCTTCCTCCCGATCTCCAATGCGCCGGGGATAGTCTACTGGCATTGGCAGGACGGCGGGTGGCGTCGGCTACGAATCCGCGCGCAAGCGGCTTGGCGAATTGGACACAAGTGTGTCGATCGAGCATCACATGCAAAGAGAACGATGATGCGGCTTGTCGTACCGGGGCCGCTAAGGGATCGGCGCCGGGGACTCGTCGACGAACTCCGATGGCGTGGGCTCGGTGACGGCCTCGACCTTCGGCGCCGGCGCCGGCGCCGGTCCCGCAGCCACATCCGGGGGGGGCGCGAGGTGGGCGTTGAGCGCGGCACTCAGCACGCGCAGCGTATCCGCCGGCAGGGCGTCTACCTCGGTCGAGAGCGCGCCCGCAATCGTGCGCAGCTCGGCATTCGAAGTCTCGAGAGTGGCCACTCTTAGCCGAACCTCCTCGGAGAGCTGCGCGACGTTCCCCTCGGTCTCGGCCATGCTGGCCACCAACGTCGCCATCTGGCTCTGCTGCGCGACGAGAGCCGTCTCGATAGCGGCGATGCGCTCGCGTTCGTCCTGGATCGCTTCGTTCAGAATTGCCGGCAGCTCGCTCGTGATCTCTCGTGTGACACGATCCGCGATCGCCGACTCGCGCGAGTCCACGTACTCGACGGTGGCAAGGTTGAACTTGGAGCCGGTTCCGGCGGTGGGAATGCCGGGGATCGACGTACAGGCCGTCGCCAGGAAGGCGGGCAAAGAGATTGCGATCCATCGCCGAGTGGACATGATCACCTCCACGGGCCGAGTGTATTCCGGCGCCGTCTCCGATTGTACTTCAGGCCAGGAGGGAACCGACGGCTTCCGTTCGCATCGCCGGCAGCGAGGCCTCCGACGACACGCATCCGGTGGCCCAAGAACCTGGCACGAGTCACGAATCGGCCCACGACGGAAGACGTGGCCCGCACCCATGATATGATCCTCGTTCGTTTATCACCCCGACGCCTATCACCCCGACGCCTATCACCCCGACGCCCTGGAACCGAGATCATGGACGAGAAGCTCAGCCAGCTGATCCTGCGCGTGGAATCCGAGAATCCCCCGACCCGCGCCGACATCGAGCAGTGCTACCTGGATGAGGTTGACGAGACCCTCGCCCGCCTGGCCAATGCCCGCGAGCTCGAGAATGGCACGGCCTATAGCGCGTTGGAGGGACACCTGGATGAGCTTCGTCACGACCTTCGCGAGTCCGTACACAGCATCACTCGCGAGACCATGTGGCGCATCATCATGAAGCTGAGAGACGGCAGCGACATCCGCGAAGAGGATTGGAAGCTGATTCGTCTCTGGGTGGTGGGCGACGCCGAAGCCTACGTCCGGGAGGAGAGCCACTACCCGTTGTGGATCCAGGAGCTCGACTGCCTCAGCGCCGAGATCAAGCTGCTGCGCAGTGCCCCGATCGAGGCGGATACCTTCGAGGCCCTCCACGCCCTGCTCACGGACGCCCGCGGCGTCGCGCGCAGCACCGCGATCTTCCTGATGGACCGCGAGCGCGTACAGCACTTCGAGAAGAGCATCCAGGACGACTTCGACACCGAGGCCCGCAACATGCTGGCCGACATCCTGGTGCGTTTGTACGAGTCGCCTACGATCTGAGTCCGCGACCCGCCCCAACTTGGACCACACCCGGGAGTGCGGCATTGGAAATCTTGGGCATGAGTCGGAAGATGCGCTTGCTCTTCGACCTCGGCTTCGTGGCGATGATCTTCGGACTGCCCCTTCTCACCTGGTATTTCGCCATCACATTCGTCCACTACGACGCTGCCCTGGTCTGGCCCGACCGAGCGTTCTGGTCCCATATCGAGCCGCCGAGCATCGCGTCCGTGGGTTTCTATGTCCTGTGGATCGCCATCCAGGCTCTCCTGGCGGCGCTGCTCCCCGGGCGCATGACCGAGGGCGCGCCGCTGCCCGACGGCCGACGTCTCGAGTACCGCCTCAACGGGCTCCTCGCGCTGGCTCTGACCCTCGTGGTCGCAGGGGGCACGGTGTGGCTCGGCGGGATCCCGGCCGGTCTGCTCTTCGATCAATTCGGCGCGCTGGTGACGACGACCAATCTCGTCGTGCTGCTGGGCTGTGTCTGGCTGGTCGGCTTCGGACGCCGTCAGGCCGACGAGGAGGAGCTGCGTCTGAACCTCCTCGAAGCGTATGCGGTGGGCGCCTGCCGCAACCCGAGAATCGGCCGCTTCGACCTCAAGTTCTTCTGCGAGTCGCGGCCGAGCATGATCCTCTGGGTCCTCGTGGACCTCTCGCTGGCCGCGAAGCAGCTGGAGCTCCACGGCAGCGTGAGCAACGCGATGATCATCGTCTGCTTCTTCCAGATCCTCTATGTGATCGACTATTTCTATTTCGAGGACGCCATCCTCACGACCTGGGACATCAAGCACGAGAACTTCGGCTTCATGCTGGGCTGGGGTTGCCTCGTCTGGATCCCCTTCGCGTACTCGCTGCAGCCCCTCTACCTCGTCGCGCATCCCGAGCCGCTTCCGTTCTGGGGCGCCACGGGAATCGTGCTCTTGAATCTTCTCGGCTTCTATATATTCCGAACCTCCAACCTGCAGAAGCACCGCTTCTCGAGCGATCCGATGGAGCCGATCTGGGGTGAGAAGCCCGAGTTCATCAAGACGGAGCACGGCACGCTCCTTCTCACGTCGGGCTGGTGGGGCATCTCCCGCCACAGCAACTATCTGGGCGACTGGCTGATGGGTCTGTCCTGGTCGTTCACGTGTGGGTTCGGTCGCTGGCTCCCCTACTTCTATCCGCTCTACTTCGCCGGGCTGCTGATACATCGCGAGTGGCGCGATGCGAAGCACTGCAGGGCGAAATACGGCGCCGACTGGGAGCAGTACACCAGCAAAGTACGCTGGCGCATCATCCCGGGCATCTATTGACGATCCCACGCACGACTGGCGGTTTCTCAGCCCGCATCGAGCATGGACTATGATCTGAAGCGACCACCAGGATTTGGGGGGAGTACGTGGTGCACGAACGTGGTCGAACGGGCGGCGACGTCCCGGCAATACTTCGCGTAGTACAGACAGATACAACAGACGGATACAACAGAGGGATACAACAGAAAGGAAGACGAGTATGAGGCGAATCACCTGCATCTCGATCTCGGCGGCTTTTCTATTCATGACTGCTCCGCTGATGACCGGCGCACAGAAGGGAAGTGACGTCGAAAAGACCGGCTGTGAGAACGAATGTCGAGTCCAGCAGGAGGCTTGCGACGCCGCCTGCACCGACGCCGGAAGCATGGCGAGCTGCAAGCAGGAGTGCGGCAACGCCGCCGACGCGTGCTTCGAGGACTGCGCCGAGTAGAAGCCAGCCGGGGCCAGAAGATCCGACCCACCAGGGGCTGGAATCGCAGGACGGTGAGAATGCGTATCCAGGCTGCACCGGGCCGATGGAACGTGGACGCCTTTGAGTGGGAACCCACCCTTCTCGCCCGGCATCCAATTGCCTAAATGGAGCCTCCAATGAAGCGCATCTTCCTCTTTCTCCTCACGAATATCGCGATCATCATCGTGCTCTCGATCGTGCTCAGCCTGCTGGGTGTGGAGGGCATCCTCGACGAGCAGGGGGTCGACCTCGACTACGAGAGCCTGCTGGTGTTCGCGGCGGTCTTCGGCTTCGGCGGCAGCTTCATCTCACTCGGCCTGTCCAAGTGGATGGCAAAGCGCACCACCGGCGCCCAGGTGATCGATCAACCCAAGAACGACGTCGAGGCGTGGCTCGTCCGCACCGTCTCCCATCAGGCTCAGGCGGCCGGCATCGGCATGCCCGAGGTGGCGATCTTTCCCTCCAACGACCCGAATGCTTTCGCAACGGGTGCGCGGCGTGACAAGGCCCTGGTCGCGGTGAGCACGGGGCTACTTCATCGCATGAAGAA
>JAFDDH010000435.1 GCA_019310975.1 Deltaproteobacteria bacterium
TGATCGGGTCGAGGATGGAGGAGAGCGGTTTGTCCAGATCACGCGTTCAGGCGCACACTGCGAGTGGCCTGGCCCTCGGCCTGGCGATGCTCGGTCTTTGGCTTGCAATCCCTCTGGCCAGAGCCGACGAGACAGCACCCTCCCGATCCGCGTGGGTCGACGCCGAGCGCATCGCGCAGGCCGATCTCCAGCCCGACGCCTGGCTGACCTACGGCCGCACCTACGACGAACAGCGCTACAGCCCGCTCACGCAGCTCGACCGCAGCAACGTCGCCGAGCTCGGTCTGGCCTTTTCGTACGCCACGCAGACGCGGCGCGGAATGGAGGCGACCCCGCTGCTCGTCGACGGCACGCTCTATACGACGGGCTCATGGAGCCGTGTCTACGCGGTCGATGCCGTGACGGGCGAGGAAAGGTGGACCTACGACCCGCGCGTTCCGCGCTCCAAGGGGCGCAACGCATGCTGCGATGTCGTGAATCGCGGCGTTGCATTGTGGAAGGGCCGCGTCTATGTGGGGACGATCGACGGCCGTCTGATCGCGCTCGACGCCAGGACGGGCAAGCCCGTGTGGGAGGTGATGACTGTCGATCCGACCTGGCCGTACACCATTACGGGGGCTCCGCGCGTCGTGAAGGGCAACGTGGTGATCGGCAACGGCGGTGCGGAGCTGGGGGTACGCGGCTACTTCGGTGCGTATGACGCCGAGACCGGTGAGCTCGTGTGGCGTTTCTATACCGTGCCGGCTTCCTCTGAGGGACCGCACGAGCATCCTGAACTCGAGATGGCGGCCGCCACCTGGTCGAAGGACTCGATGTGGGAGACCGGTCTGGGCGGCACTGTCTGGGACGGGTTTGCGTACGACCCCGATCTCGATCTTCTCTACGCGGGTGTCGGCAACAGCAGCGTCTACGATCGCGCGAAGCGAAGCCCGGGTGGTGGCGACAATCTCTTTCTCGCCTCCATCCTTGCCGTCCGCCCCGACACCGGCAAGCTCGTATGGCACTACCAGACCGTGCCCGGCGAGGCGTGGGACTACACGGCCACGCAGCACATCATGCTCGCCGACCTCGAGATCGGCGGGAAACCGCGAAAAGTCCTCATGCAGGCACCCAAGAACGGATTCTTCTACGTGCTCGATCGTGCCACCGGCGAGCTGCTGGCCGCCGACCCCTACGTGGACATCAGCTGGGCTACACACGTCGATCTGAAGACGGGCCGGCCAGCCGAGAGGCCCGAAGCCGATTGGTCGAAGGAGCAGCGTCTCGTGACACCGGGCGCACCCGGCGGTCACAACTGGCACCCGATGGCCTTCAGCCCGCGCACCGGGCTCGTCTACGTGCCGACGACGAGCAGCGGCTACAGCTACGCCCCTGATCCGGCCTTTCGCTACAGGCCGGGCGGGTACAACACCGCCGAAGATGTCGGAACCGTCTCCGATCAGATCCAGAATGGCCTGCGGTACATCCCGCTCTGTTCTCCGACCCACATCACCGCCTGGGACCCGGTCAAGAAGCGACAGGCCTGGCGCATCGTGCACGAGAGCGCGGTGCCGGCCGGCGTGCTCGCGACGGCAGGCGATCTCGTCTTCCAGGGCACAGGAACGAGCTTTGCGGCCTACGACGCGCGAACGGGCGAACGGCTGTGGAGCGTCGATACGGGGATCGGGATCATCGCTCCGCCCATCACCTACGAGATCGACGGCGTTCAGTACGTCGCCGTGATGGCGGGCATTGGTGGGTCCCACGGCGGACACCAGGTCGAGTTCGACTACGAAAACGAGGGCCAGCTTCTAGTGTTCAAGCGCGGCGGCAGGGAGAAGATGCCAACCCCACCCCGCAAACCCGCCCGCCGCGTAGAGGCGCCACCCACGACGGCCTCGGCGGAGGAGGTAAGGCGGGGGCGCGATCTCTACGCGCGCCAGTGCTTCTACTGTCACGGATTCGCGGCGGAAGCGAGCGGCCTCCATCCCGACCTGCGGTACGCCAAGAAGGAGGTGCACGAGAGCTGGAATGACATCGTCCTCGGCGGGACGCGCCTGAGCGGCGGCATGGCGAGCTTCGCCGACCAGCTGAGCCTGGAGGAGAGCGACGCGATTCACGCCTATGTGATCGAGCGCGCCCACGCCGCCGATGGCTGGATCGAGGGACTTCTGCGCTGGGTGGGCCAGTACGCGTGCGTTCCGATCACGTGGGTAGTGGATTGAGGGTGGAACATCGCAGCCGAACGCGTTCTTGGCTTCGTGCGCTGCCAAAGAGACAGAATTGGAGAAACGCCTAGCGGAGATCCAGCCGGACAAAATACCTCGGCGGAAATCCGGTCAGAATTCGGAACATCATGCCGAGGCTGTTGTCGCCGTTGACACGATCGTGCTCTGCCTCGCTCACAGGTACTGCGAGGTAGTTTCCCTTCTCACCATCCAGAGTGATCTGGA
>JAFDDH010000195.1 GCA_019310975.1 Deltaproteobacteria bacterium
CCGGAGATCGCGGCCGCCTTCGGTGAGCGAGTCGATTACTTCAACACCTTCGGCGGAAACCCCGTCTCGGCCGCCGCGGCGTTGGCGGTGCTCGACGTGATCGACGAAGAGGGCTTGCTCGAGAACGCCCACGAGGTTGGCCGACACCTCGAGCGGGGCCTCGCCGAGATCGCGAACCAGTACCCGATCATCGGCGATGTGCGAGGCTCCGGGCTGTTCTGGGGGATCGACCTGGTCAGCGATCGCGAGAGTCGCCGGCCGCTCGACCCGGTGGAGGCGAAGCACGTCGTCAGCTCGATCTGCCAGGCCGGCGTTCTGATGGGTCTGATGGGAAACCACGGCAACGTCCTCAAGATGCGGCCCCCGCTTCCGTTCAGCCGCGACAACGCCGACCACGCGCTCGAGGTGGTCGATGCGTGTCTGCGCGCCATGCGTCGCTAGCCGGCTTGGCGAGAACTTGCCATGAGGCTTGCCTCTAAGCGGCATGCCCCGGTGGGCGTGCCAATGAGGGACTCTATTTCCCGATGAACCGGATGCGAATGGCCAATGACTTCCCAGCCGTATGCAATGTTGGAGTTGACACGACGCCCGCTCACTTGGGCGTCGACCTCGAACCCACCCTCTAGGGATTGGCGAGCCCGTCTCCGGGCGCCACCCCTGTCTCGGGGCGCAGGGCTTCGATCTCGCGCCCCACGGCGCCGGGTGAGCGAGTGAAGCGCGCCAGCAGCGCGTAGCAGGCCGGCACCACCAGGAGGGTGAGGAGCGCCGAGACCGTGACGCCGAAGACGACGACGATCCCAATCGGCTGACGGGACTCGGCGCCGGCACCGGTCGCGAGTAGGAGCGGAACGGCGCCGAAGGTCGTGCAGGCGCTCGTCATCAGGATCGGGCGCAGCCGCGCCACCGAGGCGTCGATGAGGGCGCGCTCGAGAGGCTGGCCACGATCGCGCAGCTGATTGGCGAACTCCACGATCAGCACACCGTTCTTGGCCGAGAGGCCGATCAGCAGGATCGCGCCGATTTGCGTGAAGATGTTCACGCTCGAGCCGTAGAGCCAGAGGCCGAGCAGCGCACCGGTCAGGGCCAGGGGCACCGTCGCCATGATGATGACCGGGTGGACGAAGCTCTCGAATTGCGCGGCCAGGACCAGGAAGACGATGACCAGGGCCAGCCCGAAGGTCAGCGCCATGCTCGTACCCGCCTCCTTGTACTCGCGGCTCTCCCCATCCCAGCTGATGCGTGCACTCGCCGGGAGCAGCACACGCGCGCGCTCTTCGAGGGCCCCGATCGCATCGCCGAGGCTCGTCCCCTCGGCCAGGGCCGCCTCCACCGTGATCGCCCGCATGCGATCGAAGCGGCTCAGGGTGCTCGGGCCGGCCTGCTCCACAAGGTCGACCAGATTGACGAGCGGGATGAGGCGCCCGGTGGTCTCGCTGCGTACGTGGAGGTTTGCGAGATCGTCGGGGCTGGCGCGATGGCGGTCCCGACCCTGGAGGATCACGTCGTACTCCCGACCTCGATCGATGAAGGTCGTAACGGTCCGGCTGCCGAGCATCGTCTCGAGGGTGCGGCCCACGCGGGTGAGGGAGACGCCGAGCGCCGCGGCCCGAGCGCGGTCCACGCGTACCTGCATCTGCGGCTTGCGCTCCTGGTAGTCGCTGTCCGCGTCGCCGAGCTCGGGCATCTCGCGCATCGCAGTGAGCAGGATGTCCCGCCAGGACTGGAGCTGCGCGTAGTCGGGCCCCCCGAGCACGAGCTCCACGGGGCGGCCGTCGCCCCCGATGCCGAGGCTGCGCGGCAGGTAGATCTGGGTGCGCACGCCGGGAATCTCGCCGAGTCGCTTGCGCAGACGCGCTGCGATCGCTTGCGCACTCTCGGACCGCGAGTCCCACGGATCCAGCAGCACGATGGCGCGCACGCTGTTGACCTGCGTCGAGCCCCAGTGGCCAGGGATGCGCGTCAGGAAGCGCATGATCGGTCCGTCGAGCTCCTCGGTGAGGACCGCCTCCATCGCCCGGGCCTGCCGCTCGCTGTAGTCGAAGCTCGCGCCCTCGGGCCCGCGCAGAATAACGTGGAAGACGCCGCGATCCTCGGTTGGCGCGTACTCCGAGGGCAGCCCGAGCCAGAGCAGGATCGAGGCACCCGAGACGACAGCGACTAGCAAGAGGGTGGCGGCGGGATGGCGGGCCACGACACCGAGGGCCTCGCGATAGCGCGCCTCCATTCGATCGAAGAGCCCGCGTGCGTGTGAGTCGGCCTCGTCATTCCCTGATCCCTTGCGGGCGGGGGTCGTGTGGGGGCGGAGCAGCTTCGAGCACATCATCGGTGTGAGCGTCAGGGCCACGATGCTCGAGAAGATCACGGCGGCGGCCAGCGTGATCCCGAACTCGCCGAAGAGCCGTCCGACGTCCCCCGGGATGAACGAGAGAGGGACGAAGACCGCGACGAGCACCAGGGTCGTTGCCACGACGGCGAAGCCGATCTCCCGGGTGCCGTCCACGGCGGCCAGGAGCGGGGGCTCACCGAGCTCCACCCGTCGGTGGATGTTCTCGAGCACCACGATGGCGTCGTCGACCACCAGTCCGATGGCCAGGACGAGCCCGAGCAGGGTCAGGATGTTGATCGTGAAGCCGAGGGCCGCCATCACCATGAAGGTCGAGACGATGGAGACCGGCACGACGACGCCAGGGATGAGGGTGGCGCGCAGGTTGCGCAAGAAGAGCTGGATCACCACCAGCACCAGCAGGAGCGCGAAGCCCAGGGCCTTGATGACCTCCCACATCGAAGCCTCGACGAACTCGGCGCGGTCGTAGTTGACCTGCAGCTCCATGCTCTCGGGCAGCTCGTCGGCGACGCGGTCGATCTCGGCGCGCACGCCCCGGGAGACCTCGACGGTATTCGCCTTGGAGAGCTGCTCGATCGCCAGGGAGACGGCGGGAATGCCGTTGGCCCGGGCGAGATTGCGCTCGCTCTCGGCGCCGATGCGCACCGAGGCGACCTCGCCGAGCCGCACCAGCTGACCGTCGCTGCCACGCCCCACCACGAGGCGCGAGAAGTCTTCGGGGGTGTGATAGCCGGTGTCGGCGCGCAGGGTGAACTCTCGCTCCTTGGACTCGAGGCGCCCCGCTGGCAGCTCGACGTTCTCGGCCAGGAGTGCCGACTCCACGTCGAGCACGGTGAGTTCGCGGGCCGCGAGGGCCGTCCGGTCGAGCCAGACCCGCATCGCGTAGCGCCGCTCCCCGGAGATCCGCACCCGGGCGACGCCGGGCACGGTAGAGAAGCGGTCGGTCAGGAACCGATCCGCATAGTCGGTGATCTCGAGGCCCGTCATGCGATCCGAGGTGAGGTTCAGGTACATGACGGCGCGGGTGTCGTCGTCAACCTTGGCGATCTCCGGCGGATCCGCCTCGGTAGGCAGGTTGGCCGCGACCCGCGCTACCCGATCGCGAATGTCGTTGGCCGCCTCATCGATATTGCGGCTCAGGCTGAACTCGACACGGATCGTCGAGATCTCGTCCTGGCTCGCCGAGGTCAGCTTCTCGATGCCCTCGATCCCGGCGATCCGATCCTCGATCACCTGGGTGATCTTCGTCTCAACCACCTCGGCCGAAGCGCCGCGATAGACGGTGCGGATCGAGACCACCGGTGGATCGATGTCCGGGTACTGACGGACCGGTAGTCCGCGCAGGGCGGCAGCCCCGAGGATCAACAGGAGCAGCGAGAGGACCGCTGCGAAGACCGGACGCCGGACCGAGACGTCCGACAGGATCACGGTAGGGGCTCCTTGCCGGCCAGGGCTTCCGCGGCCGGAGGGCCGCCCCCGATCACACGCACGGGCTGGCCCGGCAGAGCCTTCTGGGTGCCCTCGACGACGATCACCTCACCGGCCGCGAGTCCCCGGATGATCTCGACCCAGCCCGGCTGGCGGCGCCCCGTCCGCACCTCCCGACGCTCGATCCGCTCCTCCGCATCCACCACGTAGACGAACTGCCGGCTGCGTTCGGGGACGATGGCCGCTTCGGGCACGACCAGGGCGCGGATGTCGTCACGCACGAGCAGGACCGTCAGGAACATGCCCGGGCGCAGGCGCCCGTCGTCGTTGGGCAGCAGCGCTCGCACGGTGAGCGTCCGTGAGACGGGATCCACCCGGGTATCGATCGCGGCCACGCGTCCTTCGAAGGTCGCCTCGGGCCAGGCCGCACTACGGGCACTGATCGCGAGCCCCGTTACGACCCGGGCCAGCACGGTCTCGGGTACTTCGAAGTCGAGCTTGATCGTATCGGTGTCGTCGAGAGTCGTGATCACCGTATTCGGGGTCGCATAGCTGCCAATGCTGACGTGCCGCAGACCGAGCACGCCGGCGAAGGGCGCCCGCACACGGGTGTCGGCGAGGCGGGCCTCGGCCGCATCAAGCGCTGCCCGGTCAGCGTCGCGCCGGGTCAGGCGCTGCTCCAACTCGGAAGCCGAGACCGCCTTCGTCTCGTAGAGAGTTCGAGTGCGGCGCAGCTGGGACTCGGACTCGGCCAGGGTCGCGCGGGCGCTGGCCACGTCGGCCCGAGCCTCGGCACTCTGGAGCTCGACGAGCACGCGGCCCGCTTCGACCCGCTGCCCCTCCTCGAAGCGGATGGCAACGATCCGTTGGGAGACGAGGGGGCGGATCTCGACCGACTCGTTGGCCCGCGCAGTCCCAAGGGCCTCGATGGTGAATGGGAAGGGCTGCTCCGAGACGCGCGCCACGACGACGGCCGGGGCCTCGGATGTGGAGAGGGCCGGCTCGCCCGCAGCGAGCAGGAGCATCGCCCCGGCCAGCACGAGAGAGCCGGGGGCGAGGCGAGTCTGCTGCGCGGCAGGAAGGAACGTGGCGCGATGAGCACCCGCGGAGCGTCGCTGCGTCGTCGGCTCGGTCACCCTGGCAGCGTACCTGCTACCCGGAGACGGAGCCCGCTCGGGCCCCGGGCCCCGCTGGATCAGGACAGAACGCCTCATGGGGCCAGGCCGAATCCGTCCGACCCGAGTTCGCTATCGGTGGGTCGCACCCTACCGAGACCTGGCACGGATACTCTGAAGTACCACGGCTGCGGCCATCTCTGTGACCAGATCGCGCCCGTATTCCTACGTATCCCCGTCGATTCTCGCTTGGAGTCGCGTAACTACCGGGCTGCTGAGTGGGCGCACGATCCGGGGCGAGGAGGCCGCCGCGCTGGGGTGTGGAACACCCTGGAGGAAGGTCTTGGGATCGGACAGATCGATGTCGCCCGGACGCAGGCCGGCGATGGGCGCGGCCGGCTGCGATGCAGGCAGGCTGTGAACGTTCGAAGGATCGGAGGCTGTCATGCTGGGGCTCCCGTGCCTGCGAGGTGGACCGACAACGCGACGTCGAGCCTCACCGGGGGCGTTCAAGGACCGGAATCGATCCAGGCGACCGGCTTCTTCAGCTCGTCGGGAGCCGTTCGCTCCCAATAGCGCACGGCGGCAGCCAGCGACTTCTCCATGATCGACCTGGCTTCCTCCGGCTCTCCGCTCTCGATCGCCCGGACCACCGCCCTGTAGTTGCGCAGGCCCGACCGCCGCTGCTTCTCATCCCACTCGGCTCCGGCGCCCTCCGACATCCGGTGCAGCGCGTCCACCATGAGCGCGAGGACCCGGTTGTCCGACGCGGCCGCCACGAGACTCATGAAGCGGCGGACCTCCTCCTGGAAGAGCTCCGAATCCTGAACGCAGGTGTGCATCCGGGCGATGCTCTCCTGCAGCGTCTCGATGTCCTGGCGGCTCGCGTTCTCCGCAGCCTGGGATGCCAGCACCGGGTAGATCGAACGGCGTGCATCCACGACCGAGCTGAAGGAGGCGTCGGCGAACTGAAGGTGGAGTGAGAGCACGCTCGCGAGATGATCGGCGCCCGGAACGCTCACGACGGGACCGCCGCCGGGGCCGGCCTTGATCCGCAGCGCGCCCTGAAGCTCGAGGAAGCGGAGCGCCTCTCGAACCGTGGCGCGTGCCACGCCGAACTCCTCCACCATAAGGTGCTCGGAGTCGAGCTGCGTGCCCGGTCGTAGGCGCCGGCGCCGGATTTCGTTCACGAGCCTCCGGGCGACGCGGACGGCGGCGCGTTCCTGGTTCCGCTTTGCACTCATTGCTCGCGCGCCGCCCGGACGACCGCGCTGCGCCCCTCGGGCACGCCCACCCGCGCGAAGCCGTCGCCGAACGGCTCGTCGCGCCTACGCAACGTTTTCTTGAGGCCGTGCTCCCGGACGCTGCGCCCGTAGTCGCGGACCGCCTGGGAACGATGTGCACGCGCATCGTTCTCGCCGGCCAACCGCTGCAGGGTCTGGGCGCCCATGAGCTCGAGCGCGAGGTTGGTGATGCGCTTGTTGGCAGCCAGGAGGTCGGGATCGATCAAGCTGAGACGGTCGGCCAGGCCCTCCACCTCGTCCTCGAGCACGTCCGCCGGCACGGCCTTCAATACCAGGCCGATCTTCTCCGCGTCCGCGCCCGTCACGAGGTCGCCCGTGAGCTGGAGCCGCTTCGCCCACTGCGGCCCACAGTGATACACCCAGAGATTATTGGGCAGCGCGCCCATGGCGCGCGCCGCGGGGAAACCGATTCGGGCGTCTTCCGCCGCGATCACGATGTCGCAGGCCATTGCGAGATCGGTCCCTCCGGCCAGGCAGTTCCCGTGGACCTGTGCGATGGACGGCTTGTGCATCTCCCAGAGTGCACGGATGCGCCGGTTGTTCTGCTCGATCAGCCAGGTGTCGTCGTCGTGGGTGCGGCCGGTTCGATGCCCGGGCCGCTTGGTACCCCCGAGAGCCGTGAGGTCGTAGCCCGAACAGAACGAGGCGCCCTCCCCTCGCAGCACCACGCAGTGCACCGCGCAATCGTCGTCCGCCTCCCAGAGCGCGTCCTCCAGCTCCTCGAGGAGCCGCGGCGTCATCGCGTTGTGCTTCTCGGGGCGTGCCAGGGTGATGCGCGCCCGACCGTCCTCGACCTCGTATCGGATCTCTTCGTAGTCCGTCTTGCCGTCCATACTGCCCTTTCGAGTCCTGGGCCGGGGCCCAGAAGGGGGAGAAGCGCCGGAGCGAAGCAGGCGTCTAACGCGGCGCCACCACGACTGCCGTCGCTACGACCGTCACCTGTTTCCGCTGATTTTTGCCCTGGAGTTTCAACTCGACGCAGCGTCGTCCCGCGTCGTCTATATGCTTGTCGCTGACGGTGCCAGTACACCAGGTCGCGTCGCCAATGATGTTCAGGCCCAGCAGCTTTCCTTCGAACTTCCATAGATGGGCATTGTCGCCCATCCAGTCCGTCACTCCGTGCATCAGCCACGCGAATCGCTGCCCGCCGAAGTCATAGGCATCAGGGAAGCCACACTCCCTCGCCCAGTCGCCATCCCAATGCGCGCGTTGAGGAAACTCCGGGATCCGCATGTAACGATCCGGCGCGTTGGCGCGCGGATGATCGCGTACGTAGCGGTGGCCGAGCTCCGAGGCCATGATGAAGGGCCCC
>JAFDDH010000436.1 GCA_019310975.1 Deltaproteobacteria bacterium
GTGGCCGCCGCGGAACAGCTTCGCGCCGAGACGATCCGGCTGGAGCACGGCGAGTCGACGCCCTTCGACGTCCTGCAACGCGATCGGGACCTCGTCGAGGCCGAGAGCCAGAAGATCGAGGCACTGCGGGCGTATCGGATCTCGCAGGCCACTCTGGAGCGCGAGCAGGGCACGATCCTCGAGGATCGCAACATCTCGATCGAGCAGGTCCGCAGGCTCGCGCTCCACTAGGGGGTGAGAGGAGTCCCATGGCGCTCTTTGGCAAGAAAAAGAAGCAGAAGGAAGACGGGCAAGGCAGGTCGCCGGCGACGCCTGCGCGCCCCGGCACGAGTACGGCCACCGCGGCGACCGGACCGGTCGCGGCGAGAACGGAGCAGATGTCGAAGCGCGCCGAGGAGCCCAAGGGCAAGGGCCCTGGCCCCGGACGCAACACGGGAGGCGCCTCCGCGCCGCCCAGGAGGGGGGATGCCGTGGCGAGTATCGGCAAATCGATCGTATTCAAGGGTGAGCTCACGGGGAGCGAGGACCTCGAGGTGGACGGCAAGATGGAGGGTGACATCAAGCTCCCCGACCACGTGCTGACCATCGGACCGAACGGCCGAGTCAAGGCATCGGTGAGTGCCAAATGCGTCGAGATCATCGGTCACATCACCGGCAATGTGACCGCCACCGAGCGCGTCGAGGTTCAGGCCACGGGCATCGTCGAGGGCGACATCAGTGCGCCGAAGCTGCTCGTGCAGGAGGGAGCCGTCGTCAACGGCGCCATCGAGATGACGGGCAAGGCAGGCGCGCGTCCGGCGGACCGGCCGGCGGCGGCGACTTCACCGCCGGGCCAGCAGCCAGAGCGCAAGGCCGGCTGACGTAGGGCCGCCACGGCTTCGGGCCGTGGCGGCCTATCTCTTGGCGCCGGCGCTCCCGCTCGACTCCAGTAGGAGCAGAAGCGGGGAGGCGATGTAGACCGACGAGTAGGTGCCGACGACCACGCCGATCAGCATCGCGAAGGCGAAGGGCCGGATCACGTCGCCACCCAGGAAGTAGAGGGCGAGCAGCGCGGTCAAAGTGGTGCCCGAGGTGAGGACAGTGCGCGAGAGCGTCTGATTGACGCTCTGGTTCAGGACCTCGGGCAGATCGTATTTGGTGTGCAGCTCCATGTTCTCGCGGATGCGATCAAAGATGATGATCGTGTCGTTCAGGCTGTAGCCCATGATCGCAAGCATCGCGGCCAGGATGCGCAGATCGAACTCGAGCCCGAGAATGACGAAGATGCCGCCCGTGATGATCAGGTCGTGGATCACGGCCACGACTGCGCCCGGCGCGAAGCGCGAGCTGAAGCGGAACGCGACGTAGGCCAAAATCGCCAGGCTGGCCCAGAAGAGAGACATCAGACCGTCCGACCGCAGCTCCTTTCCGACACGCGGTCCCACGAACTCTACCCGCATAACCGTCATGCCACCGATCTCTGATTGCAGGGCGCTCTCGAGGGCCTCGATGCGGTCGGCGCCGACGACGTCACCCTCTCCTTCTCCTTCTCCTTCAGCCACAGCCCCGACGACGTCGACGCCGGCCGGGGCATCCAGGACCGACTCGTCATCACCCTTGAAGCGGATCAGGAACTCCTTCTCCGAGACGGTTCCGAAGCGCACCACAGAGAGGTTGTCCAGCGCCAGCGAGTCGCCGAGCACCTGGCGGATGCGGCCCTCGTCCACCGCCACGCCGTCCTCGAAGCGGACCTGCACCTCGTTGCCACCCGCGAAGTCGATCCCGAGGCGAAAGCCCCGGATCGGGATGGCGATCAGTGAAGCGACGATCAGGGCGACCGAGAGCGCCGCGCATAGGCGCCGCTTGCCGATGAAGTCGATGTGGGTTCCGTGCGGAACGATCTCGAAGGGCACCGTCTCGCCTCCTCAGATGGACAGCTGCTGGACGGTGCGCCCGCCCGGGTAGATCTGGAATAGCAGTCGCGTGCCCACCAGGGCCGTGAAGACACTCGTCAGGATGCCAATCGAGAGCGTCACGGCAAATCCCTTGATCGGGCCGGTTCCGAACTGAAAGAGAATCAGTGCAGTGATCAGCGTCGTGATGTTGGCGTCCAGCACGGTCCACGTGGCCTTGTTGAAACCCGTCGCCACCGCCGCACGCGGCGTCTTGCCGCTGCGAAGTTCCTCGCGGATGCGCTCGAAGATGATCACGTTTGCGTCCACCGCCATGCCGACGGTCAGCACCAGGCCCGCGATACCCGGCAGCGTGAGCGTCGCCTCGAAGAGCGACATGACGCCCACGATCAGGACCATGTTGACGATCAGGGCGATGGCCGCATATCCGCCCGACATGCGGTAGTAGCCGATCGCGAAGAGCAGCACGAGCGTCAGCCCGACCATCGAGGCGCGCAAGCCGGCGTCGATGGAGTCCTGGCCGAGC
>JAFDDH010000054.1 GCA_019310975.1 Deltaproteobacteria bacterium
CACCTCTCCGAATATGGCAGCCTGCCCACCACCGCCTTCCTTCTGGCGGACTTCTTCTTCTAGATCGGATGTGTGACCGAGCGGGAACGCGGGGCCGTCACGGACGGCTGGCCACATCCTGGACCGCGATGGCACGCGCCACGGCACGGCGCCCCTCGTCGATCGCCTGCGCGGCTCGGTCGAAATCCAGGATCGCAAAGTCATGCATGCGCGGCGTGATCAGGAGCTCGGGTGGATCCCCGGCCATACGACTGCGGCCGATACGAACCTGCATGATGTTCACCGCGTTGGCCATCACCTCGTAGAGGCCCGGCATCGAGGGTCCGTCATCCGGGGCATCGCTGCCGATCCGCGCGCGGATGTCCGCCGCGAACTCACGCAGCACCCCGTTCAGGCGCGCTCCCAAGGGCGCGTTCTCGTCGGGTGGCGATTTACCAAAGGCAGCTGGCTCGGCCTGCGCCGCTGCCGGGGACTCCCCCGCCGACTCGAAGCGGCGATGCAGCAGCGTCGTATTCAGGTCCACGGCGATCACGGAGTCCGCACCGAGCGCACGGCAGAGCGAGACCGGCACCGGGTTCACGAGCCCGCCGTCCAGCGTCCAACGCCCCTGCCACTGCGAGGGCGTGATCAGGCCGGGCAGCGCGATGCTGGCACGCAGCGCCTCCAAGAGATCGCCCTCGCGCATCCAGACCTCCTGGCCGTTGGCCAGGTCAGTTCCCACTGCGGCAAATGGCAGCCCGAGCGAGTCGATGGAACGGCCGGGCAGCGCATCCTCGAAGAACCCGAAGAGACGCCTGGCGTTCAGGAGGCCGCCCCGGAACGAGAGGTCGAGGTAGCTCACCACCTGCCTCCACTCGAGCTCCCGGGCCCACGCCTCGAAGCCCTCGATCTGGCCGGCCGCGTACGCGGCGCCGACGACCGCACCCATCGAGGTGCCGCTGATCACGTCGGGCTCGATGCCGTTTTCAGCCAGTGCACGGATCACTCCAACGTGCGCCCAGCCCCGCGCTGCGCCGCTTCCCAGTGCGAGGCCAACCCGACCGGATAGCCCCAGCTCCTCCGCCGACATACGAGGAGTGTGGATCAGCTCCCGCGCCGCGGCCACCGGACCTCTCAGCCGAATCGAATGTTTTGACCGAGTGGAGGCCGCACGCTCGCGTGCACCCGTGCGCAGGCAGGTCAGAACTCCAGCTGCGCGCGCGCCTGGATGATGTGGGCGTGGCCCGACGCGTTCGTAATGCCGAAGGAGCTCCGGTCCTCATCACCGCTGTCATCCACGTCGGCCCAGACGTAGTTGAGCATCAGGCGGGTGTTGGAGAAGGGATGCCAATTGATGCCGACCGTGACGTTCTTCTCGACGCCGCCGTTCAAGCCACTGTCGCGAAGGTCGATGCCCGAGTAGCGGGCCGCGATCTGCCACGCCCCCCAGCCCCCGTTGGCCGGATCGAGGGACTTCTTCACCTCGGCCCAGGTGAACCTGCCCGCGCTCTTCTTGTAGCCGCGGTGCTCGCCCGTCAGGAAGTAGCTCACCTGGATGTATCCCGCGTGGAGGCTCGCCGTCGGCGCTGCCGGGCGGTTGATCCAGCTGTGGGTGTACTCGCCCTGCAACGAGAGCGGACCGTGTACCCATCCGAGCTCCACATCGATCAGCGTCGCGCTATCCCTTTGAAAATCTCCGGTGTCCAGGTAGAAAGCTGCCAGGTGAGCTTCAGGCCGCTGCCGGATGCGACCCGTGAAGTCTC
Source organism: Deltaproteobacteria bacterium (assembly GCA_019310975.1). Lineage (GTDB taxonomy): Bacteria > Myxococcota_A > UBA9160 > UBA9160 > UBA4427 > JAFDDH01. The sequence continues at coordinate 1,743 of JAFDDH010000054.1, forward strand.
GCGCGTACCGGAACGACATCGCGGCACCGAGGTGAAGCAGCTTGCGCCCGTCCTCCTCGTAGTAGGGAAGGCCCGTAATCCGGCCCGTGGCGTTGAAGGTGGTCTCGTCGCTGAAGAAGCTCCCCTGATCGTCGGTCGGCGCGAAGATTCCGATCGCCCATGTCAGCCGGCTGTCCAAGTGGTGATTGTTGGCCATGAGGCCAAAGTTTCGACCGGAGTCGAATATCGTGCCGATCGCCCGCTCCATGAAGGTGATGTACTTGCTGCTATTCAGCTCCTCGAGACCGAAGGGCTCCTTCACGTGTCCGACCCTCACGGTTCCGACCGGCCCGAGCCCCTTCATGCCAATATAGACGTCATTGAAGGCGGTGGGATTGCCGGTGAAATCGTATTGCGCCTTGAAGATGATGCGCTTGAAGAGCTCACCGGATATATAGAGGCGCGCACGGCGGAATTCGACGCCCTCCCCTTCTCCCTCCCCTTCTTCGCCGGGCACGGCGAGATTCAGGAAATCGGAGACGTGGATCGAGGCGAAGTCACCCTGGATGCGGCCACCGAGCTTGATCTTGACCTGGCCGTCGTTGCGCTCGATCTCGAGAGCGTTGCCGTACTGGATCGTGAATCCCTTGGGATTCTCCTCGGCGCTCGCCGCCAGGACGGTGACACTGAGAAAGAGGGCGACGATCGTGGCCACGCAAGCACTGCGTGTCAGTCGTCCAGTGGTGCTGAGTCGCATCAAGCGCTTCCTCTTCTTTTGTTGTCATCCGACCGCCTCCCCCCAACGCCGATCTCTACCGCAGCTTTCGATACCGGGAGACCATGATACGACACAGGGATCCGGCCACGATCCCCGCTTCCCACCCGGGCGCCTCGATGACTCGAAGATCATCAACGCGAACACCTGGACACCGAGTGGCCACGTGAAGCCGCGTCGGCGCGGGCATCGATCGCTATATCGACCGAAGCCGGTTGATCTCCATCGACGTCCTCGACGGATTGCCCAGCGGCGAAATCCCCCTCTGCCACGCACCCGCTCCGGAGGCCACCGCTCTCGCCCATGCGGGCGGCCGCAGCCGTCCGCGGCCTTCGATTTCACCGAAATCGGTAGAATTCTCCATTCCCATCCACGAAAAATGGATATAGAATCCGATCGAAGGTGCAACCAATCGGAGTCCCGAAGTATGCCCATTCTGTTCCGTGGCGTGGCCGAATCCCTGAATATTCGATTGCTATCAGCGGGTTACATCACAGTAGATTCGTGGTGGGCTGAAACTGACCAGCTTCGCGAATTCTGGCGACTGTATCTCAGCTATCAGGATGGTGCTTCGCTCCGGATCGGTGACGAGATCTACACATTGCCGCCGGAGCGCATCGTGGTCGTTCCGGCCGGCATCGAGTTTCAAGCCGAGCTCGAGCACCCGGTCGACCAGTTCTACATCCAGTTCGAATTCGTGGGCTGGCCCGCCCAGGCCGCACAGGAGGTGGTCCCGACGCCCGTCGTGCTCGAACCGGACAGGGAGCGCGACGCACTCGCCGAGCAGCTACGTGGCGAGCTGCTCAACGCCCACGAGATCGAGCCGATCCTGGCGAGCCGCCTGAAGGCGCTCACACATCTCTCGATCGCGGAGGTGCTGAGCCACATCTCCGAGGATCGCGCGCGCAGCTTCCTGCGAATCGCCGAGGGGCAGCAGGAGCTGCTCGACGTGCTGCACTACATCGACAAGCACCTCGATCAGTCGCTCAACAACTCGCGGCTGGCGGAGATCGCTCTGGCCAGCGAGTCACGCTTCATCCGACGCTTTCGCGAGGCCACGGGAAGGACACCCGGAAGGTACGTCCAGGATCGGCGGCTGCGCCGGGCCGCGGAGCTGCTCGTCTCCACCGACCAGACGATCGATCACATCGCGGAGTCATGCGGCTTCGCCAACCGCTACTACTTTACGCGCGTCTTCGCGCAGCGAATGGGCTGCCCGCCCGCACGCTATCGCAGCGATCGGCCCTACCTGCACGGCAAGCAGGCGGGTGCGGCCTGAGAGCTGGGCTCAGGTGTTGCCGGTATCGGAAAAGAGCGACTCGCCCATCATCTTCGACGCGTCGTAGGTGATCCACTTCTCGGGCGTCACCTCGAGGATCAGGCGCCGCTCGGAGTCCAGCAGGTCCACGAAGCGCTCGATCAGATCGCCGGGCGCACCGCGGAAGACGGAGCGCGCGAGGTCGGGATAGAACCAGGCCTTGGTCTTGGCGTCGTCGTGCAGGCTGGCGCGACCCTTGATCGTGAGCGATCGCCCTGCGCCCCGCTCGAGTCCAATGCTCGAAACAATGATGCAGACGCGCGCGTCGCGCTCGATCGCACGGATGCGCGCCCGCTGCGACGTAGCTGTCAGCCAGAACCGGCCGTGGCGCCAGACATAGTTCATGATGACGCCGACGGGCCAGTGATCCCGCGTCCCCCAGACGAAGGAGCACTCATTCTGCTCCAGCAGGATGCTCTCGGCGTCCTGGTCGTCCAGGGGATATAGGGCGACGTCCTCGTAGTTCGTGATGCTCACTCTATCCTCCGCGTGCTCGCAACGCGATCGATGGGAACGATGCCTCACACCCTAGCGGATGCAGCCAGCGCGGCGTGAGGAGCGGTCGGGTCCGGCAGGGTCGGACAGTCCAGATCGCTCCAATCGCCTCCAATCGCCTCCAATCGCCAAGGGGGTCGAGATCAGGGGATTGCCCACATCGAGGAAGACCGTCTCGATCTCGCGGTGGGGAATCATCCCGGGGCCTCGTGCCCGGCGGCTTCGAAGGCGGGCAGTGAATGACTGTCGCCCGGGATTGGGATGCCGTCGGTCAGCGCTGGGTTCGCGCCTCGTCCTCGAGTGCGTCGATGTCGATGAAGCCGTCGCGCGAGTAGCCACACGACTTCTCGGGCGAATCCATCAGGATCTCGGCGTGGGCCTTGTCCAGATAGTCGGTGCTGAGGTAGTCGTCCAGCTCCTTCGCGCCCGCGAGCACCGTCATCCCCTCGTTGATCGCATCGGCCCGACCCTCCTCGGTACCCAGGCAGAGCAGGACCGCACCCAGCTCGACGCGATAGTCGACGCGCAGGGCCGAAATGGCCACGGCCTTCCGCGCGTAGTCGAGGGAACGCTGCGTGTCGCCTCGCACACCGAAGAAGAGCTTCAGCCACCACCAATCGGGCACGACACGATAGAAGACAGCACCCGAGTAATAGAGGTTGCCGAGTGTTGCGTTGCCCGCGTTGTCGACGTGGTCTGGGCGCAGCTCGATGCCGCGAGTCAGCAGATCGTCCATCTCGCGAACATCCCCCACCGCGGAGATCAAGCCCCGCGTGGTGGCCTGACGACCCATGGAAACGAATTTCCAGAGCATGCAGGGCGCACACTCGGGATCGATCGAGATGCCCCGTCCAGCCCAGCTCTCCGCCAGCTCGAAGTAGTGGATGCGCTCGTCCTTGGCGTCGGCGGGCAGGCTCTCGCCGGTACGCCAATAGTTCCGCGCGATGCGCCAATAGGTATAGGACTCCTCGGGCACCTCGGAGACGATGATCTCGTAGCGCGACGCGGACTCGACCAGCTTTTCCTCACGCTCGAGCTCGAGTCCCTCACGCCATAGCGACCGCAGGCGGGGCGAAGAGAGTCGTCCTGGCAGCGCCTCGAAATCGAACTCCGCATCCGAGATCGAGACTTCGGTCCCCCATCGGTCGTCATGATCACTCGGCATGCCGGGCGGCGACGCACTCGCGGAGACGAGCGTTCCGGTCCGCGAAGCGACCAGGCCGGGCGGCGCCGAAAGGGCGCTGCCCTCGGTCGCAGCGGGGGCGCCCAGCGCACCATGCAGAGTGGCGGCGGGCGGGGCAGCGGAGATGGCCGGCGTGTCGGCCGGTGTTCCGGTCACCGACGCGCCGGCCCCCTCCGCGGCATGGGTCCTCGCGCCGCAGAGCAGTACGAGCATGAAGAGAAGGAAGCTCCACACGCGTTTGGGGCGCTGCCGATCTTCCGCCTGCGCTCCGCTCTGCACCGAATCCGCTCCAGCTTGTCCGGCTGCCTGCATGCCCACCAAGGAGAGTGCCCGCCGCGCCGCGTAGGTGTCGTATCCCGCGCCTTGAATCTCGAGTTCGATCCGCAGCCCGTCCGCGGATGTCGTCGCAAGATACCGAACCAGCGGGTGATTTCATTGCATGCAGGCCCGCCGGGGGCGCGTCGGCCGCGATCCAGCCTGCGGGTCAGTGGGCGCGCGCGATCTTCCGGTGCTTGAACGCCTGGGAGAGCGCGCCCTCCCCGGCCGCCTCGAGGCGTGCCGCGCGCTGCTCGGCATAGAGCTCCCACGATCCGGTGCAGAACTCCACGCGACCATCACCCTCGAATCCGATGATATGAGTCGCCACCCGATCGAGGAAGTAGCGATCGTGGGTGATGACGATCGCGCAGCCCGGGAACTCGCTGAGTGCCTCCTCGAGCACGCGCAAGGTCATCAGATCGAGGTCATTCGTCGGTTCGTCGAGGATGATGAAGTTGGACGAGTGGCGCAGGAATTTGGCGAGCTGCACACGGTTGCGCTCGCCGCCCGAAAGTTTGCCCACCTTCGTCTGCTGAATCGCACCCGTGAAGAGGAAGCGCGCCAGGTAGTGGCGCACCGATAGCTCCTTGTCGCCGTACTCGATCACCTCGGAGCCCCCGGCCACCTCCTCGTAGACGGTCTTCTCGTCATCGAGGGTCTGTCGCGTCTGATCGACGTAGCAGAAGTGGGTGTTCTGGCCGACGTCGACCTCACCACTATCCGCCTTCTCGCGGCCGGTGATCATGTTGACCAGAGTCGTCTTGCCGAGCCCATTGGCGCCCGTAATGCCCACGATGGCTCCGCGAGGCATGTCCCAATCGAGGTGCTCGAAGAGGATTTTGTCGCCGTAGGCCTTCGAGACATCGCGTAGTGAGAGGACCTTGCTGCCGAGGCGAGGCCCGAAGGGAATCCGCAGATCCAGCTCGTCGGCGGGACGGATCAAGGCGGCCCGCTCCACCAGCTCATCGTAATTGGCGATGCGCGCCTTGGACTTGGTTCGTCGCGCCTGGGGGGTCGAGCGTATCCACTCGAGCTCGCGCGCCACGGCCTTGAGGAGATTGGCGTCGGTCCGGCTCTGGATATCCTGCTGCTTCTCCTTGGCCTCGAGGAAGTCGGAGTAGTTGCCCTCGTAGGACTTCACGGCGGCGTTGTTCAGCTCGAGCATGCGCGTCGCGACGCGATCGAGGAAGTAGCGGTCATGCGTGACCAGCAGGTAGGTGCCGGAGTAATCGGCCAGGAATTGCTCCAGCCAGGTGATCGTATCCGAGTCCAGGTGGTTGGTGGGCTCGTCGAGGATCAGCACGTCGGGATGGGCCAGCAGCACGGTGCAGAGCGATACGCGTCGCTGCTCTCCGCCCGAGAGCACGGCCGCCTTCATATCGCCCGAGGGCAGCCGCAACGCCTCCATGGCCTGGTCGATGCGGGCATCGAGCTTGCCCGGGTCGATGGCGTCTCGGTGCTCGAGGATCTCCTGGACCTCGCCCTGCTCCTCCAAGAGCGCGTTGGTCTTTTCCTCGCTCTCGAGGATCTCGGGATCCTCCCACGCCTTGAGGATGGCGTCATAGCGGGCCAGGTAGGCGCGGGTCTCCGCCACGGCCTCCTCGACGTTCTCGCGCACCGTCCTCTCGAGATCGAGCTCGGGCTCCTGGGGCACATAGCCAACCGTCGCACCCTGGGCGACGTGGCAGGTTCCCTCGAACTCTCTGTCACGGCCGGCGAGGATCTTCATCAGCGAAGACTTGCCGGCTCCGTTCACGCCCAGCACGCCGATGCGATCGCCCGGCTGCACGGCAAAGCTCACGTCGTGCATGATCGTGCGATCGCCAAATTTGCGCTTGAGGTTCTTGACGGCGAGGACCGGTTGGCCGGGGTTGAGGGAACTCATGGGCGGCTATAGGTAGCGCGCCCGCGCCGGGCCGTCGAAGCTCCCAGCGGGGGTCAATGTGCGAGCGCGGCCGTGATCGCCTGCACGACCTCGTCCGAGCAGGGCTCGGTCTGCGGTGCAAAGCGCGCACGGATCTGGCCGTCGCGGCCGATCAGGAACTTGCCGAAATTCCACTTCACATCGCCGGCCTCCTCGGGCCCGACCTCGGACGCGGTGAGCCAGGCATAGAGCGGATCGCAGCCGTCGCCGTTCACCTCGACTTTGGAGAAGAGCGGAAAGGTGACACCGTACTCGAGCGTGCAGAATTCCTTGATCTCGGCCTCGCTGCCGGGCTCCTGCTGCATGAACTGATTGCACGGGAAGCCGAGAATCTCGACACCCTGGCCCCGGTATTCGTCATAGAGACGCTGCAGGCCATCGTACTGCGGCGTGAGACCACATTTCGAGGCGACATTGACGACGAGCACCACCTTGTCCTTCCACTCGGAGAGCGGGCGCTCGCTGCCGTCGATGTCCGGGACGCTGAAGTCGTAGAGGCTGGGCATGGCTGGAATTCCCTTTCGTCACCTGAGTCTTCACCTGAATCTTCACCTGAGTCTTCACCTGAGGCCCGGAGGCCATTCCGGGCGCTTGGCTCAATTCGCGAGCGCGCGCCCCACGATCTCATACACGTCCTTCGAGAGGCTCTTCTGTCCTGCGATGCGCTCGAGCTCGGCCCGCATCCGCTGCTGACGCGCGACATCGAAGCGGCGCCACTCGTTGAAGGCCGACACCATCCGCGCGGCCAGCTGGGGATTCATGCCGTCGATCTCGATCACGATGTCCGCCACGAATCGGTAGCCCGCCCCGTCCGCACGGTGGAAGCCGACCGGATTTGCAGCGCAGAAGGTGCCCACCAGCGAACGCAGCCGATTCGGGTTTCTGAGGCTGAAGTCCGGGTGCCCGGCCAGCTCGAGCACACGATCCAGGGTGTCGTCGCGACGCGAAGCCGCCTGCAGCGCGAACCATTTGTCGAGCACCAGCGGATCCGAATGCCAACGCGCGTAGAAGTCGGCCAGCGCGCGCTCGCGTGCCGGCGCCCGCGTGTCCAGCAGCAGACCCAGCGCCGCCTGGGCATCGGTCATATTGTCGGCTTTCTCGAATTGGCGCGCAGCGAGTCCAATCGCGGCGTCGTCCTGCAGCGCGACGAGGTAGGCGAGCGCTACATTCTTGAGCCGGCGTCGGTCGATGGCCGCCTTGTCGTTCGTGTATCCGCCGCTCGCGACGTTGGCGTCGTAGGCGGCGAGCAGGGCTTCGCGGTGGTCGGCGGCCAGCTCGCGACGTGTCCGCTCGCGCGCGGCATGCAGCGCATCTGGGTCGACGACCTCCATCTCCTGGGCGAGCACGCGCTCGCCCGGCAGCGTGAGGGCGAGCGCCTTGAGTGAGCCGTCCAGGCTGTCATCGTCGAGTATCGCCCCGAAGGCGCGGCTGAGCAGCGCATCCGGCCCGTCCTCCTCGCCACCCGAGATCCGACCCGCCCGCTCCACGAGCAGACCCGTAGCCAGCTCTTGACCGGCTTCCCAGCGATTGAAGGGATCGCTGTCGCGGCCCATCAGGAAGGCGAGATCCTCGCGGCTGCGGTCCATGCGCACGCGCACGGGTGCCGTGAAGCCGCGCAGGAGCGAGGGCACCGGGCGCGCGTCGAGTCCAACGAACTCCCAAGTCTGCTCGGCTTCTCGAAGGCTGAGCACACGCGTCGATTGCGCGTGTGGTTCGGATTCGCCGACGAGCTGAAGCGGAAGGTCGCGCCCATCCGCAGCGAGCAGACCCATCGCCACGGGGATATGCAGTGGGCGCCTTCCCCGACTGCCCGGCACGTCGTAGCCCGTGTCTGGATACGATTGCCGCAGCGTCAGGCTGTAGCACCCACTGGCCTCGTCCCAGCGGTCGACGACCTCGACCACGGGTGTGCCGGCCTGCGAGTACCATAGGCCGAACTGCTCGAGATCGAAGTCTTCGGCGTCCGCCATCGCGGCCCGAAAGTCGTCGCAGGCCACAGCCTTCCCGTCGTGTCGCTCGAAATAGAGATCCATCCCGCGCTGGAAGCCCTCCGCCCCCAGGAGCGTGTGGATCATCCGGATCACCTCGGCGCCCTTGTTGTAGACGGTGGCCGTATAGAAATTGTCCATCGATATGTACGACTCGGGCCGGATTGGATGCGACATCGGCCCCGCGTCCTCGGCGAATTGTGCGGTGCGTAGCACCTTCACGTCGTCGATGCGCTTGACGGCGAGCGAGGTCATGTCGGCGCTGAACTGCTGATCCCGAAAGACCGTCAACCCTTCCTTCAACGTCAGCTGGAACCAGTCCCGACAGGTCACGCGATTGCCCGTCCAGTTGTGAAAGTACTCGTGCCCGATCACGCCCTCGATGGCCTCGTAGTCGTCGTCGGTGGCGCTCTCGGGCTGCGCCAGAACGTACTTGGAGTTGAAGACGTTGAGCCCCTTGTTCTCCATCGCTCCCATGTTGAAGTCGTTGACGGCCACGATCATGTAGATGTCGAGATCGTACTCGAGACCGTAGACGTCTTCGTCCCACTTCATGGCCTTCTGCAGCGACTTGAGGGCGTGCTCGCAGCGATCGACATTCTGTGGCTCCACCCAGATCTCGAGTGCCACCCGGCGGCCGCTGCAGGTCGTGAAGGTGCCCTGATGAGAGCGCAGATCCCCGGCCACCAGCGCGAAGAGGTAGCTGGGCTTGGGGAAGGGATCCTCCCATCGCACGCGATGGCGACCGTCACCGAGATCCTCCTCGAGGACTCGGTTGCCGTTGGAGAGCAGTACTGGACAGGTCTTCCGGTCGGCCGTGATCGTCGTCGTAAAGCGCGCCATCACATCGGGACGATCGAGAAAATAGGTGATGCGCCGAAAACCCATCGCCTCGCATTGGGTGCAGTAATTGCCGCTGGTGCGATAGAGGCCGGAGAGCGTCGTATTCTGCTCCGGGTGGATGCGTACGAGGGTTTCCAGCTCGAAGCGTTCGGGCAGACCCTCCAGGATGAGCTGATCCGAGGTCGTGTGGTAGCGGCTCTTCGGCACGTCGTCGCCGTCGACGCGCAGCTCGAGCAGCTCGAGCTCCTCGCCGACCAATACGAGCGGCGACGGGTCGCCCGCAAGCGCTGGATCGCGGTGCAGGGCCAGGCGCGCCCGCACCAGCGTCGCATCCGCGCCGAGCTCGAAGTCCAGATCTACCGTGTCGATCCAGTAGTCCGGCCCGCGGTAGTCGTGGCGAAAGATGGCCTGCGGCTTCTCGCTGCTCATCGTGCGAACATTCCTCACTCGGCTCCTGGCTTGCGGCCCGCGGCTTCGGGCTCTCCGCCATCGGGGAAGCCCGCAAAAAGTAAGCTGCGGGCCCTCCGCCTGCAAGCCAGCCCACGGCGACCCGGGTCGTCCCCTACCCCACTTCGACCGTTGTCGGCACCACCTCGGCGCGTCGGTACACGCGCGTCTCGCCGGTGACGTTCAAAGTCGCCTCGAGTCGCACGTCCTCGGAGGACGCCCCGATCATGATCGCGACCTCACCGGGCTCCACGACGAGCTGCATGTCGCGATCGTAGAAAGCGAGCCGTCCCAAATCCAGATGGAAGGTCACGCGGCGAGATTCGCCGGCCGCGATGGCGATCCGTGCAAAGCCCGCCAGCTCCTTCACGGGTCGGGTCACGCTGGCGACGCGATCGTTGACATAGAGCTGCACCACTTCCTCACCATCGCGATCACCGGCGTTGTGCACGCTCACCGAGATGGCAACGCGGCCGTCGGTCGCAACTTCGCTGCTCGAGAGCTCCAGGTTCGCATACTCGAAGCGCGTGTAGGAAAGACCGTGGCCGAAGGGAAGCAGTGGCTGGCAGGATAGGTCCGAGTAGTCGCCATGGAATTGGCTGCGCGCACCCGACGGCTTGTGGTTGTAGTAGAGCGGCATCTGGCCGACGGCCCGAGCCAGCGTGACGGGCAGGCGGCCGGCCGGGTTCACTGCACCGAAGAGGACATCGGCCACCGCGTGGCCGCCCTCCTCACCGGGCAGCCAGGCCTCGAGGATCGCCGGCACCTGGTCGTGCACGTCGGAGATCGCCAATGGGCGGCCGTTCACCAGCACGACCACCGTCGGCGTACCCGTGGCCGCAACGGCGCGCACGAGCTCGCTCTGTATACCCGGCAACCCGAGCTCGGCGCGGTCGATGGCCTCGCCGCTCGTGCACCCCTTCACCAGACCCGATCGCCCGCCGACCACGACCACCGCCGCGTCACACTCGGCCGCCAGCAAGGCCGCGGACTCGATGCCGGACGGATCACCGCCGCTGATCCCACAGCCACGCGCCACCTCGACCTTGGTCGCCGGCGAGACGGCCGCACGGATCCCTTCGAGCACCGTCACCGACTCGGGGAAGCAATCGATCAGCGCCTGCGCATCGGAGGCCTGACCGGGTGCAAGCGCAACGTGCTCAGCGGCCGCAAAGTCGTCGTCGCCCGCCTCGCGCACCGGCCCGAAGACGATCTCCACGTGCGCCGGGTACGAGTAGTCGCCCTGAAGTAGACGCACGCTGTCGGCGCTGGGTCCGATCACCGCCAAGCGCCCGACGTCGGGATCGAGGGGCAGCACGTCCCCGTCGTTCTTGAGAAGCACCATCGACTTCTGTGCCACCGTGCGCGCAAGCGCCCGCTGGCTCTGTGTGTCGAAGACGGCCGGAGCGGCAGCGGCGTCGACGAAGGGATCCTCGAAGAGTCCGAGCTCGAACTTTTGCTGCAGTACGCGGCGCAGCGAGCGGTCCACCAGCGCTTCGTCTACACGCCCACTCCCGATTGCCTCGATCAGCGGCTCGCCGTAGCAATCGACGGTGGGGAGCTCGACATCGAGGCCGGCCTCCAGGGCGCGCGCCCCGGCCTCGGCTTTGTCGGCGGCCACCCTGTGATAGGTGAGCAGACATAGGACCGTGAAATAGTCGGCCACTACCGTGCCCTCGAAGCCGAGTTCGCCGCGCAGCAGATCGTCGAGCAGCCAGCGCGAGGCGCCGCACGGGATGCCGTCGATCTCCTGGTAGCCGTTCATCACCGAAGCCAGACCCGCTTCGCGGATCGCCGCCTCGAAGGGCGGGAGGATACGCTCCAATAGCTCGCGACGCGGCAGGGGCGACGGGGCCCAGTTGAGCCCACCTTCGGAGGCCCCATAGCCCATAAAGTGCTTGGCGGTGGCCACCACACCCTGTGCGAGCGATTCGCCCTGCACGCCCTTCACATAGGCGACGCCCATGCGCGAGACCAGGTAGGGGTCCTCACCGAAGGTCTCTTCGACGCGGCCCCAGCGCGCATCCCGTGCAATGTCGAGCACCGGCGCCAATGTCTGGCGCGCGCCGACCGCCCGCATCTGCTCGCGGATCACATCGCCGACCGCCTGGACGAGGTCGGGCTGCCAGGTCGCCGCCATTCCGATCGCCTGCGGAAATTGGCTGGCGTCGCGGGCCAGAAATCCCGCGCAGCTCTCTTCGTGCAGCAGCGTCGGAATTCCGAGCCGCGTCCGCTCGCGCAGGAAGCGCTGGATGTCGTTGTGGATGGCCGCGGTCTGCTGTGGCCGCAGCGTCGTCGACGCACCGATGCGAGTGATCTGACCACTGCCGGCTGCGAGCTGCGTGCTCGCCTTGGTCTCGCTGAAGCGATCGCCGTCGAGGATCGAGGCGGCCCAGACCGCTCCGAGCTGGGCGACCTTCTCGGGCAGCCGCATGCGTGCAATCAGATCATCGACGCGATCGCCGATGTCAGCCGACGCGTCGCGATAGACCTCGGGCATGGTGTGTGGCCCCTCCGTGCTCCGGGCCGGCGCTGATTCAGAGGAGGCCCGGAGGTGGAGAGGCTAACAGGCAAATCCAACGGATTCGCCGGCCGTGGGCCGCTCAGGCGAGTCCGTGCAGCGGGTGCAGAACGGGCGCACCGAGGCGCTGCGCGGCGCGCCAACGAGCGCGCTCGCGCGAGCTCGAGCCCAGCTCGAGGCCGAGCAGACCGAGGTTCGTGCCGCGCCTCGGAATCGACCGGTAGACCAGGGTATCCACCGGCAGCACCTGCAGGCCCGGATCGTCCCGCACCTCGCCGGCGCCCACGAAGACCCGGTCCTCGACCGAATACGAGACAGTGCGCTGCACATGGCCGGGTCGGCCGATGACTTCGAAGCCCAGGCCGACTATCTGCAGCCGATCCTCGTGCCCGACGCGCAGCAAGTCGCCGGCTCGGAAGGCATCACACGGAACTACGCGACGGCAGCCCCACTGGTCCTCGAGCCGAACGCCCGCCTTCACCGACGCGGCCACCACACCGGTTTCCAGCGCATAGCGCAGCCGAAAGCCGAGGCGATCGCAGAGCTTCGTGTAGGCTTCGAGACAATCCTCGGTGGGGTCGATCACCAGGGCCTCGTGGCCCCGATCCGTGCCGACCAGATAGCTGTAGGTACCGGTGTCGCTGCGGAAGTGGACCTGGAACATCGTCCGCTCCTTTCTCGTAGCGGGGGGGCCAAGGGAAGAGTGGGCAGGGAGAGGCAAGAGCAGTTGAATCTTGCAGACGCCTCTCGCCGTATGCGGATCCGGTTCGGAAACACCCCCTCCCACTGCAGTGCAGTGCAGTCTGCGTGCCAGGATCAGAACTGTTGGAGAACGAGCACAGGGGCCCCTCAGCCGGTGAAGACAACCGGAGTGGCGGAGCTGAGCCAGCCGTGACGGTCCATATCCAACCCTGCCGATCCACACCCGAGCCGGATCCGCGCGCTGCCTATATCGTGCCCACCCGGAATCGGTTATCCCTCGCGGGCGGGGAGCAATGCGTGTGAAGACCAACACAAGCGGCGGGATACGACGGGCTCTGGTCTGGCGCCTGGCGCTCGCGGGCCTGGCGCTCGCGTGCGCGCCAATGCCCGCGCCCAACCTCGGCACGCAGGCGCTGCCCCTGCGTGTCGGCATCTCGCCCGACTACCCGCCGCTGGCCTTTCGCCACGATGGTACGGTCGCCGGCATCGAGCCCGACTTCGCGCGGCTCGCCGCCGCCGAGCTCGGCCGGCGGCCCGAGTTCGTGGAGCTCGCATGGGATGCGCTGATCCCCAGCCTCGAGGCCCGCAGGATCGACGTGATCATGTCGGGCATGTCGATCACGCCCGAGCGCGAGGCGCATGTGCTCTTCACGACGCCCTATATGGGCATCGGTCAACTTGCCCTGATCCGGCGGGCCGACGTGGCTCGGCTTGGCTCGGCGGACGCGATTCGGCGCCCGGGCGCCCGCGTCGGCTACGTGCGCGACACCACGGGCGCGGAGTTCGTCCGCGGTGAGCTGGGGCGAGCCGAGTCCTACGCGTTCGACTCGGTGGAGGATGGTCTGCGAAGCCTGCGCGGCGGTCGCATCGAGTACTTCGTCCACGATGCGCCGACCGCCTGGCGGGTCGCCCTCGCCCCCAACGAGGATGAGCTGATGGGGCTCTACACCCCGCTCACGCGCGAGCACCTCGCCTGGGCGGTCGCGAAGGACGATACCGTGCTCAAGCAAGAGCTCGACACCATTCTCGATGCCTGGCGGGCCCACAACCGGCTCGGCCCGATCCTCGACCGCTGGATCCCGGTCCGGGTCAGCCTCCGCGACTGACTCCGGGCTAGCGATTGCTGGCCGCGGCGGCCGCCACCGACCCGATGCGAATGATGCGCGTGTCGCCGAAGGGTGTGCCCATCCCGGTGTTCAGCACCAGGGCCACGGCGAGATTGCGATCCGGATCCGCCCAGGCACCGGAGCCACCGATCCCGAAGTGGCCGAAGGCGTGGGGCAGCCGCACGCGCAGTGCTGGGATACGGTGGTAGCCGAGTCGCCAGTGCATTGGCAGCGGAATCACGCGACCGAGCCGCCGGCTCTGGATCTCCGTCGCGGTCGACAATGTCTCGCGCGAGAGCAAGCGCACGCCGTCGAGGCTGCCGCCAGCAGCCAGCGCCGCGTAGAGCCGGGCCAATGCACGGGCCGTGAACGTACCGTTGACCGCTGGGATCATCGCGCTCGCGACCGCGTGCTCGTTCCAATCGAGGCTCTCGATGCCGGCCGGCAAGAGCGCCGACCGCAGGGCCTGCGAATCAACGGTCACGCCCCCCATCCTCAGACCGCGGCCGATCAGCTCGGCCCGTCGCCGCGTTCGCGAGCGCCCCCGCGCGTCCACTCCCAGCCGACCCTCCACGAGCTCGGCGCGGCGCGACATCTGGCTCTCGGGCAGCCCAATGTAGAGCCCGTCGAGACCGAGGGGATCGGCCAGCTCGCGCGCCAGCAGCTCCTGGAGCGGCGCCTGCCCGATGCGTTGGATCAGCTCTCCGACCAACCAGCCAAAGGTCAACGCGTGATAGCCATGATCCTGGCCGGGGGGATGAATCGGGCTACTCCGCTCGAGGGTCTCGACCATATACGACCAATCGAGCATACGCCGCGCATCGTCGAGCATGTCGCCGATATGGTAGAGCCCGGCCTCGTGGCAGAGCAGCTGGCGGAGTGTGATGGCTTCCTTGCCGTGGTGCCCGAACTCTGGCCAATAACGACACACGGGGGCGTCATAGTGCGCCAGACCGTGGTCGACGAGCACGTGCAGCAAGGTGACCAAGACGCCCTTCCCAGTCGAGTATGAGAGCGAGACCGTGTCCTGCTGCCAGGGCCGGCCGGCGGAGTCGCGCTCGCCGGCCCACAGATCCACTACGCACTCGCCCCGGTGGTAGACACAGACGGCGGCGCCGGCCCGCCCACTGCGCGGCACCAGTCGGCGCAGCATGCGCGCGACCTGCCAGAAGTCCGGGTGAACGTGCCCATCCAACATATTTCGATCAGTGGGGTCCCACCGCCTCGATGGTGAGCGCACGCACCCGCAGGTCGGAGGGGTGATGGCGGAGCGCCACTGCCAAGAGCTTGAGCGCCGCGTCCTTGCGTCCGTGCGCGAGAAGAATCTGCGCGGCCCCGACATAGGGCTCGGCCCTGCCAGGCGTCAGCACGATGGCCTGGTTGAAGTCTGCCAGCGCCCGCTTGCTGTGCCCCAGCATCGAGAGCCGCTCGCCGCGTGCCGTAAGCGCCCGGCCGAGATCCTGGTCGAGGCCCGGCACACCGGGGGTGATCTCGCGGGCGGCCTTGAGGGCGCGCACCGCGCCGTCCGAGCGCCCTCGCACCAACCGCTCGTGCCCGGCAGCGATCAGCGTCGCCGAATAGTCGAGCCGCGCATGGCTCTGGAGATACTCGCGGTCGCGGCGGGCGATTTCGACATAGAAGCCGAGCGACGCCTCCGGCTCGGCGTCCAGCAGCGCCACGACGGCTCGGCCGTGCCATGCGCGCACGTTGTCCGGGTCCTGCACGGCCGCCTCGCGATAGAGCCTCGCGGCCTCGAGCCGATCGCCCTCGGCCAGCACGGCATCCGCCCGCTCGACGAGCGTCGGCGGCGCTCCGCTGCGGCAGCCCGCAAGTCCGATTGCGAGCAGTACGAAGCAGACGGCCCCGACGCGCACGCGCCGGCGAGCGCACGCCGCCGCACTGGGCCGGCCGCGACGATCCAATTCAGCCACGCGAGACCTCCGACGGGCCCGACCCACGCCGGCGGGTATTCGCAGGCAGAACGACCGCCCCGTCCCACAGGCGAGGGGACCCTCGCATCGCATCGGCCGATGCGGGCGCGGTCTTGAGAGCGGATTGCGGACCTCAGTCGCCGGAGAGGAGTGCCACAAAGAAGTCGGTCATGGCCTCCACCTGGTCGACCTCGACGTACTCGGCCGAGGTATGCGCGCGCCGGATCGATCCGGGTCCGATCACGACACCGGGTACGGATTCGACTTCGAACACACCTGCATCGGTCCCGAAGGCCACACTGGCTCGCAGCGCCTCGTGTCCCACCGAGTCGAGAGCATGCAGACAGTCCACCACCGCAGGATGATCGGCGGGCGTGCCGAGCGTTGGCTTCTCGAGCGTGCAGGCCGCGATGTGTACGGCCTCCTGCAATGCGTGGCGTGCGAGAGCATCCTCGACCTGTGTCCGCACCTGGTCGAGCGACTCACCCGGCAGCAGACGACGATCGGCGACGAGCTCGGCGTGGTCGGGCACGATATTCGGCGCGTGCCCACCACGCATCAGTCCGATCGACAGCGTCGGCGGACCCAGATCCGGATCGGCCCGTCGGGCCAACGTGTCGGCGAGTTCATCGAGCGCGACCGCCGCGCGCGAGAGCCAGACGATGGCGTTGCGGCCAAGCTCGGGCTCCGATGCATGACAGGCATGCCCGCTCGCGGCCAGGCGAATGTGCACGACACCCTTGTGCCGGTGCACGACACGCATCTCGGTGGGCTCGGTGGCCAGCACCCAATCCGGCCGGCGTGACCCGAGATGGCGCAGCACGTCGCGCACGCCGACGCTGTGCAGCTCCTCATCCGCCTCACCGACTACGATCAGGTTGCGCCGCAGCGTGCCACGTGGGAGCACGTGCTCGAGTGCGGCGACGAGCGCCGCCATGCCGGCCTTGGTGTCGCATGAGCCGCGCCCGTGTAGACGCCCGCCAATCAGCTTGGGATCGAAGGGATCGATCTCCATCCCGTCCACCGGCACGGTGTCGAGGTGGGAGGCCACCATCACGGTCTCGCGCGCCGGCCCTGCGGCCGCGACCTCCGCCACCACACTGCAACGTCCCCCCGATCCAATCACCTCGGCGTCCACGGCCAGCGCCCGCAGCTGCTCGCGCAGGTGTGCGGCATAGCGGTGCTCTCCCACGATGTCCGCGGGCAGGTCGTCGCGACCCATGGGATTCACGGACGGGATGGCCACGTATTCGCGCAGGTGACGGATGGCGGCTTGGGTCATGGGGATCCTGCAGGGAGCTTACGCTGAAGCGGGACTCAGGACCTCGATGACCCGCGGGGCTGATTTCAACGATCCTGCGCCGCGGTTTGCTTCCCACGTCACGATGCAACCGTGGTAAAAGGAGACATACGCGGCGGCATGTCACTACATTAACACTGAAAATATATGGTTAGACCCGGTTCCCTCCTCGGGGTAAAGCCGTAGTCGATCAGGGCTTCAAAGAGGGAAAGAGGAAAAGAGGGAAAGGTGCCGATTCCGCGGCCGCAGCACCAGCAGCCAGTTAGTCGCTCCAGCCGAGGTGGGAACGTGGAAGAGTCCGTCCGTCGAGTAGCAGCACGAATCAAGCGATGGCGAAGCGAGGCGAGCCTCAGCCTTCAGGAGCTTGCCAATCGATCGGATGTGTCGCCAAGCACGATCCACAAGATCGAGCACGTTCAGACGGTGCCCACGATTGCGGTCGTCCTCAAGCTCGCAGCGGGGCTGGGCCGCCACGCCACCGAGCTCTTCGAGGATTCCGACCAGGGCTCCTCGACCATCCTGATCCGCGCGGACGAGCGGCGCGAGCTGCGGACCTCGCGCGGCGCCCGCATCCAGGCTCTCGCGGGAGACCCGACGAGTCGCGAGCTCGGTGTCTGGCGCGTCGTACATCCACCCGGCTTCAGCTTCGGCCAGGAGACCCTCAGCCACGTCACCGGCGAAGTCGTGATCTACGTCGAATCGGGCGAGCTGAACGCGAGCGTTGGGGACGAGAACTTCGAGCTGGCCGCGGGCGACTCGCTCCACTTCAAGGCCTCGAGCGCCTACGCGTGGCGCAACGATGGCAGCTCGCCCGCCGTGGCAATCATCATGGGAAATACGTCGGACGCGCTGCGACCCGCCCTCGCCTCCCAGATGCGCCGCTCCGGCACTCCGACTCGAGACAGGACGGACACTGGAACCGGTGCACCCGTAGAGCCGAGTCCACCGCTGGCAGCCCGGGGCTGATCGCCCCCGACCGCGTCCGCAGCAACCGGACCGGCCCTGATCGGCCCGACCGATCAGGGCTAGCCTGAATGGATGCCGACAGCGGAGCCGCGCGAGGCGCCGGGCCTCGAGATCGACCGCGTCAGTCCCTATCTCATCACCCTCTTCGCCCTGCTCTCGACGGCAACCCTCTTCGACGGCTTCGACTCCGCGATGTTCAGCTTCGCGGCGCCGGAAGTGCGCTCCAGCCTCGGCATCAGCCGAGAGCAGTGGGGGCTGATCAGTGGGCTGACGCGCATGGGCGTGATCGCGTCATTCTTCTTCCTGGTCGGCGCCGATCGCTACGGGCGTCGCAACATCATGATGATCACGGTGGTCGGCTTCGCGGTCGCCAATGGCCTCACCGCCCTGGTGACGACCAAGGCGGCCTTCGTGGTCGTCCAATTCTTCGCTCGCCTCTTCCTGACGGCCGAATACGCACTGGCCGTGATCATGGTGGGCGAGGAGTTCCCGGCGCGCATCCGTGGCCGCGCGATCGCGGTCCTCACCAGCCTCGCGACGGTGGGCGTGATGCTGATGGCGAAGCTTCAACCCTACGTGCTGCTCGAGGAGGGTGCCGAGAGCAACTGGCTGCACGATCTCGGCATGACGGGCGTGCGCTTCTGCCAGGACCTGCTCGGCCTGCAGGCGAACGCCGAGAGCTGGCGAGCGCTCTACATTCTGGGCGCCCTTCCGCTGACGATCGTCTTCGGCCTTCGCTTCATGATGCGCGAGACGCGTCGCTTCTCGGCGAGCCAGCCAACGCAAGCCGGCGTGGGCGAGTCGTTCTGGGCCGCGCAGATCAAGAACGCGCTGCGCCCATGGCAACCCGAGTACCGGCGGCGAACGGCGGTGGTGGCGCTGCTCTGGAACTGTGTCCACCTGGTCACCGCACCCTCGGTGGTGTATTGGGTGATCTTCGCGCGCGAGGATCTCGGACTCACCACGCTGCAGGTGGGCAGCATCGTGTTCTGGGGCTACGCAGGCGGTGTGGCGGGCCACTTCGTGGCCGGCGACCTGATCGATCGCATCGGGCGCAAGATCACTTGCGCGGGCTTCTATGTGGCCGCCGCCATCTCGATCTACCTGCTCTATCACGTGCCGAGCCTGATCGGCCAATACGTCTGGATGATCGCGACCGTCTTCTGCTTCGGTGCGGCCATGACGGCCACCCACGTCTACGCATCCGAGCTCTTTCCGACCGAGATCCGCGCCACCGGCTACGGCTGGACGACCAACCTGCTCGGCCGCGCGACCGAGGTCGCTACACCGATCCTGATCGGGA
>JAFDDH010000437.1 GCA_019310975.1 Deltaproteobacteria bacterium
GCTCTATTTTTTTTTTTTTTTTAGACATCTGATAGAGATTCGGCACTAAGTGTAGGGCTGGGTCCTCAGATGAGGATCAGGCGCCTCGATGTTGGCTCTGCCGCCAGACTCAACGGGTTGCTATTCGGATTTCCGCTTCATCCCCTGGTGGGGCGGCTGTCGAGTTGAATTCGCAAGACAGTGCGAATTCGTTGCTCGGCGAGACGGGGCGCCAGCCGGCTCAAGAACCTCGCGATCCGCGTGCTCCTTGGGGCAACGATGATTCCTCGATTGGCCGCCACGCAGTCGAGAGCGTACTCGGCAAACGCGTCGCTCGGATAGGGAGCCCCGGCCAGCTGCGTCAGATACTGCCGGACATCCGGTCTCCATGGCCTTTCGAGGTCCTCCGGACCCTCGGAATCCAGGAGCGGGGTATCGATGGCGCTTGGGCAAAGGACGCTTACGCGCACGCCATGGGTCTCGGCCTCCAGCCGGAGACTCTCGCTCAACCCCACCACGGCATGCTTGCTCATCGCATACGGAACCATCAGCGGAACCGGAAGAAGCCCTGCCGAGGATGCCGTGTTGACGATGTGGCCGCGGCCTCGTTCGACCATGAGGGGGTAGGCGGCGACGACACCGTTCGTGACTCCGCGGATGTTGATGTCCGAGACCCGATCGAAGTGCCCGGCCGAGAGTTCGTGGGTTTCTCCCGGTGCGCCAACGATCCCGGCGTTGTTGAAGAGGAAGTCGAGGCCGTCCCGCTCGGCAGCCACGTCATGAACGATCTTCGCGAATGCGTCCGCATCGCGAACGTCGAGCGGGAGGGATCGCGCAGACGTTCCGAGGGCTTCGGCTGCGGAGCTCGCAGCCTCCGAGTCGATGTCGGTAAGCCAGACGCGCGCTCCCCGCGCGACGAGCGCTCTCGAAAGAGCCAATCCGATGCCGGATGCTGCCCCGGTTACAATGGCGCTCTTGTCTCGGAATCCATTCATGTGCTGCCCGCCTTGACCGCTATTCGTGCCGACTCACTTCCATCCAACGGGCCGAACTCCGACTGCGATCGATGGCGCTCGCCGTCAGCTCCCGAGCGCAGCAGCTCGACGCCGAAAAGCTACTGAATTGCGGAGCACCGAGCTGCCTGATCGCGCAGCCGCAAGCGTTCACAGAAGGGAATGCCGCCCTGCTTGCCGCCCGACGAATTCGAGGAAGCGGCTCAGGATGCGACGGTATGGACGAAGCCGTTCAGGTGATCAGCGAGCTCATCGGGTCGAGAGAGAAAGGGCGAGTGGCTGGTCTGCAGAGATGCGATGATCTCGATGCCAGCTCTTGCCGCCATCTCGCGCTGGCGGTTCAGCGAGATCGCCTGATCGGCCGTGCATTCGATATAGGCTCGTGGGATCTGAATCGAGCCTGCATATTGGAACCGATTCAGCAGGGGTCGATAGGGATCCGGCCGAAGCCGCGAGGTGGCCCATTCGGCGAGATCTTGCTGGCAGTCAGCGTAGAAGAGCTCCGCTGCCTTTTCGCGACGAATGGATACGCCCCCGGTGCCAAGCCGGACCGCAGACGGAAGAAGGGTTTCTTGGTCTCTGCGGGCAAGAGAGCTGATCCTGTCACCTGGCAGAGGTGCAAAGGCGCAGAGATAGACGGCAGCGCAGAAGAGTTCGGGCGCGTCGGCGACGGCTTGGGAGATCGCCATGCCGCCCATGCTGTGCCCGACCGCGACGACGGGTTCGCTGGCCGAACTCGCGGCTCGTCTCACGGCAGCAGAATAGTCTGCCAGACTGACGCGCCAGGGGGATGATGGGTCGTCCCCATGCGCAGGCAGATCGGGAACCACGAGGCGATGCCCGTGATCTTCGAGCCGTGGGCGAAGGTGGTCCCAACACCAGGCACCATGCCAGGATCCATGAACGAGAACGAAATTCGCCACTTCAAGATCCGCCCAACGGATGACCTGCCATTCTGACGCACGAGCCGCGGACGATCATACACCGACACAAGCTGCCATCGCGCGTTGCGCAGCTCTGCATGCTGTAATGCTCGTCGGTGCGGTATACCCAAGGCGAGATGCCGAAGGCGAACATCGAGATCAAGGCGCGCTGCGGGGATCTGCTGGCTGCGCGTGCGCGTGCAGAGGCGGTTGCTACGAGCTGGGTGGGGGTCGAGCGGCAGGTGGATACGTATTTCTGCACGCGCAACGGCCGCCTGAAGCTTCGGGAGTCCTCCCGCTCTGGAGGGCAGCTGATCCCCTACCTGCGGCCGGATCTGGAGGGGCCCAAGAGGTCGGATTATCAACTGGTGCCGGTTCCGGAGCCCGAGGAGACGAGGCGTCTGTTCAGTGCGCTTCTGGGTGTTCACAAGGTGGTACGGAAGGAGCGGGAGATCGCGTTGGTAGGCAACGTGCGAATCCATCTCGACCGGGTCGA
>JAFDDH010000196.1 GCA_019310975.1 Deltaproteobacteria bacterium
CAGACGAGTCGGGCCTTCTCGCGGTAGCCCTCGACGCCGAGGTAGTTCATCACCGCCCAGGCACCGGCGATCGCGCCCCCGGGCCGCGTACCGGCCGCAGTCGGCGTCGACATATGGCCGGCCGGCCAGTCCTCGAACTCGAAGATCTGATGCGCGCGCTGCGCTTCGCTGCGGTGGAAGATCGTCGAGGCCCCCTTGGCCGCGTATCCGTATTTGTGCAGATCGGCGGAGATCGACGCCACGCCCGGCACCGCGAAGTCGAACGCGGGCAGGTCGATGCCGTTCATGCGTGCGAAAGGTGCGAAGTAGCCTCCCACGCAGGCGTCGACGTGTAGCCAGAGCCCTCGCTCCTGGGCCAGTGCGCCGAGCTCCTCGATCGGATCGATCAGCCCGTAGGGGAAGCAGGGTGCCGAACCGACCAGCATGAGGGTGCGGTCGCTGATGCTGGCCGCCATCGCACCGACGTCCGCGACGTGGTCTTCGCGCAGGCGGATGCGACGAATCCGCAGGCCCAGGTAATGGGCCGCTTTATCGAAGGCGGGATGTGCGCTGCGAGGCACGACGAGCTCGCCCTTCGCGACGTCCTGACCCTGCGCGGCCGCCTGGTCGCGACACGTCTTCACCGCCATCAAGATGCTCTCGCTGCCGCCCGAGGTCATATTGCCGCAGGCGCCCTCGGGTGCATTCATGAGCCCGAGTCCCATCCCGATCACCTCGGACTCCATGCGGGCGAGGCTCGGGAAGGCCAGTGGCCCGAGGCCGTTCTCGGACTGGTACATCGCATACGCGTCCTTGGCGACGCGCAGCACATCCTCGCCGGCGTTGAAGACGTAGACCGCCGTGCGTGCGCTGCGCCAGTCGGCGTCCGCGCTGCCCATCGCCTCCATGCGCGTTCGCAGCGTGGCCCAGTCGGTGCCCTTCTCGGGCAGCGTCGGTCGCGGATCCGCCATCCGAGCAGCCTAGCATGAAGGCGGGCGGGGCCGAGTCGCCGTCAGGTATCGAGATCGTCGGCGGACGGCCATTCCGGCCAATCATCGCGGACACTCGACGTCCAATTCGGTGCGCGTCGCTCGAGGAAGGCCATCACGCCCTCCACCGCATCGGCGCGTCCCATCAGGTGGTGATGCAGCACGGTCTCCATGTGTTCGACCTGCGCGACGGTCAGCTCGCTCGATTGCCAGAGCAGCTTCTTCGCAATCGCGACCGAGAGCGGGGCCGTGTTCTTGGCGAGATCGTGGGCGATCTCCAGCGCGGCCGGCAGCACCTCGGCGGCGGGCAGTGCGCGACTGGCCACACCGAGCTCCACCGCCTCATCGCCCTGGAATTTGCGGCCGGTCAGCAGGATGTCCGCCGCCTTCGCAAAGCCCACCAGCCGGGGCAGCGTCCAATGCGCCCCGCAATCGGGCATCACGCCGCGCCTCACTTGCAGCACGCCGTACTTCGCCTCTTGGGCGGCAATCCGGAGGTCGCACTGCAGCGCGAGCGTAAGCCCGATTCCGATCGCGTGGCCGTTCAGCGCTGCGATCACCGGTTTGCGCACCTCGAAGGCGCGCATCGTCACGGGCGTTGCACTGAAAGTGGACGCATCCTGGGAGCCGAAGGTCGCTTCGCCGGCGCTCATATCCGCGCCTGCGCAGAATGTGCTGCCGGCGCCCGTCAGGACCACGGCGCGTACGGAATCGTCGCGGTCGCAGACCCGGTAGGCGTCGCTCAGCTCCTCACCCATGCGCCCAGTGAAGGTGTTGCGCTGGTCGGGGCGGTGGAGAGTGAGGGTCACGACTCCGCCGTCCTGCTCGAAGCGGATGTCCCGGTAGTCCATTGGGCGCAATCCCTTGATCAGGGGATCAGCGATGCCACCGATTCGGGCATCTCCTTCGCGATCCGGATGATCGGGATGCCCGTCTGCGTGGCCTCGTGCATCTCCATCATGGCGCGCGGCAGGTCCTCGAAGGCGTAGATCTCCTTGTGGATCGTTGGCTTGAAGACGCTGCCGTAGAGCTCGGTGGCCGCCTCGACGCCGTAGAGGGTCTCGAAATGGGTGTGGTCCAGCGTGAGCTGCTTGATCGAGGCGGCAGCCGAGTTGTAGTCGACCGAGCGTGCAAGTTGCCAGCCAGCGCTCACGATGACGCCCTGGCGCGCGGTCGCCGCGAAGCCCGCTGCGAAGACGGGCCCGCGCAACATGTCACAGATGATGTGCATGCCCTCGCCGTCGGTCAGCCCGCGCACCTCTTTCACGAAGGCTTTGCTGTCATCGCGGCTCGCGAAGCGGTTGAAGGCCATTTGATCGATGGGCACGATCCCATGTGCCTCGAGTGCCTTGCGCCGCTCGGGGCTTCCCGAGCAGAAGAAGGCGTTGTGCCCCTTGGCTCTGGCGAGCATCAGGAAGAGCTCGCTCACGCCACCGCCGAAGCCCATCACGTTGAGGGTGGATTGTCTCTCCGCGGGGACCTTGACGCGGTAGATGCCCTCTGCGCGGCGCCAGAGATGGTATGCCGTGGGGGCGCGCAGTGGCAGGGCGGCGATCTCCCACAGGTTGAGCCCGCAGTCGAGCGGTGCGTGCACGATCTGCCAATCTCCCACCACGGCCTCTTCGGAGTACCAGCCGATCGAGTCGGGCGTGTCGTAGGCCCAGATGTACTTGGGGAAGCCGAACTGATCCGGCCCGCCATTGCAGTGCGTGATGACGATGTCGCCGGTCTTGAACTTGGTGACCTCGGCGCCGACCTCGGTGACTTCGCCGAGCGCCGAGTTGCCGGGGTAGATCTTGCCGCCGCGCAGCTCGGCGATGTTCACCGTATCGGCCAGCGCGGCGTGATCCACATTGTGCTCGCCGGAGGCGGCGAGGATCTTCAGGCGAACGTCTCGCAGACCGACCTCGGCCAGCTCGAGCTCGTCGAGCTTGATGATGCGGGAGATGTCGACCTGGTCCAGGTCCTCGTTCACGCGGGCGCGCTCGCCGCTGACATCGTCCACGCTGATCGAATAGGCTCGGGTCATCGCTTGTCTACTCCTTCTGATCCGTCTCGGCCCGCCGCCGGGCCGCAGTACGCAGCATTGCTTGAATGGTGGCCCGGATGCGCTGGCGAAGGCGCCATCCTCCGGGGTTGCGGGCTCGCGGGCTTGCGGGCCTGCGGGCTTGTAAACCAGCGCGCGCCTCGCGGTCGGGGCCGATGCGCGCCGCGTCCAAGGCTAGCCCGGGCGCAGCAGTGCCGCCGCCGCACATTCACGGGGATTTGAGCGGGGCCGTGATCGTGGTGGGCAGGCGCCCCTGCAGGCCGATCGGCAGCCAACGGCCATCCCCGTCGGCGTCCACGAAGATCGGGTTGGAAAATGCGAAGGGGGTGAAGCCGGGCGCGATGGCGGCGTAGATGGGTCCGGCCTCCCCCTCGACTTCCACGGTCACGAAGGCGTCAGCGGTGAAGCGCAGCGGCACGACCAGGTCGCGTGATTCGGCGAGGTCGACGCGCTGGCGGAGCGCGCCGTTCACGAACACCCGCACCTCGTGGACCGGCACCCACTCCGCCGCCCGCACGACGATGTGGAGCTCGCCGGCCGCTCCGCGGAAGCGCTCGCCCGGCCCGCGCCCGTCGAGCGTCACCTCGAGGATCGGGCCCGTGCTGCCATAGAGCCGCCCGCCGCGCACCGCCCGCATGAAGGCCTCGGTATCGAGATCGCGACCTCCCGGACCGTCGAAGGCCACATAGTTGCGCGGCAGCGCGACCAGGTGTCGCGTGCTGTGGGAGTCGCTATTGGCGGTCCCGACCCGCACCTCACCCTGACGAATCAGCGAGAGCCAGTCGCCCCGTGTCAGTCGGTATCGCGTCATCGAGGGCCCGTTGAGGAGCTCGACCGCGTCGAAATCCAGATCGCGCAGCCCACTGCGCCGGTCGCGCTCGATCAGCGCTCGGTTCTGCGCGTGATCGAGTGGCCGGATCGGATCGTAGGCGCCCCGGCCGACCGCCAGGTGCGAAAAGTAGCTGCCGTAGTCTGCATCGAAGCCGGCCTCGCGCGGGTGATTGAGCTGCAGGATGGGCGCCAGGGGGCGCGCATGCAGATCGGCCAGCAACGTGCGCAGACGCACGTTCTCGCCGCGCGGCGCGCCGCCCCGATAGGCGAGAGGATCACGCCGCAGCGGGAACGCATTGGCGTGGCCGCTGGTGGAGGGCGCGTTGGGGCCCTTCGAGGTGCTGGTGATCTCGACGCCCACCAGGCTCGCGATGCGGTCGTCGAGGCCGAGCTGCCGGATCAGCGGGCCGTAGTCGAAGACGTTGTCGTGCTCGGTGGAGACGATCACGTCGGCTCCCTGCGCGGCGAAAGCGGCGATGCGCCGGCGCAGCGGGAGGGCGGAGTCGTCGCTCGGCGCCGCGTGCACGTGCAGGTCCGCCGACAGCCAGCCGGGTGTGTCGAGTACGCGGATCGGGGGCTGGATGTCGAGCCGCGCCCGCTGGCCGGCGACGAGCTCGATCTCGGCCGAGCTGACGCTCCACTCGGGCCCACGAGTGGCCAGCACTCGATAATGACCGGGGGCCAGCCGGACGTGGTCCGGATCGCCGGCGGCGCCGGCGAGCGAGACGTGATTGGATTCGGTGGCGGCGGCGATGCGCTCCTGGCCGACCCAGAAGCGGATGCCGTCGCCGCCGATCAGCGGGTCCGGGGTCGGCGCCACACCCAGGAAGACCAGGCGCAGGGGCTCGCCCTGCGGCAGCATCAGCGTGGCGGCCTCCGGCGTCGCCAGCGCACCGAGGTCGACGCGCGGGCCGTTCACCCGCAGTGGATGCGTCTCGAATTGATCGCCGGGCCCGGCGATCAGCAACTTGTAACGAACGTCCTCGCCGGGCGGCAGGCGGAAGCGCACGCGCCCCTTCGCATCGGATCGCACGAATGTGATCGGCGCGTCGTCGTGACGCACGACGTGGACTGCGGTGTTGGCCTGGCCCACCGAGGCGACGATCTCGGGCCCGTCCGGCCAGAGCTGATCCGTCACTGAGGCCACGTCGGCGCGATCCCCGAGGATGATCTCGCGCTCGTACACGATGCGTTCGCCCGGCTCCAGATCCATCAGCAGGGTCTGGGCCAGCTCGAGTAGCCCCGGACGGCCGCCACCGCCGAGCCAGAGCGTGTCCGCGTAGGCGCCGATGATGGAGAAATGCTCGCCGTTCAGCGCGATGTGGGCGAGCGGATCGGCACTGCCATCGCGACGCTGCACCCAGGCGCCGACCAAGCGCCACCCGTAGGCGATGCCGGGTTGCAGCTCGCTGCCTCCGACCAAAACCTGGGTGTCGGCGCGCTGCAGCGCATTGACCATGGCGAGATTGCTCCCGACGTCGACGGCGGGGTGGGTGAAGCCGACCGAGAGTGAGGGCCTCGTGGACGCCATCGTGAACGCTGTCAGCTGACGGTGGCCGTGGAGCGCCACGTCCGCGAAGAGAAAGACGGCGTCGCCGTCGGCCTCGCGCTCGATCCTGGACACGATGCGCAGGCGGGTTGGCTGGTGGTGGTCGACGGAGTAGACGGTGTGCACTCGCAGACCGCTGATCTGCCCGGCCGTCACGATGCGTGCCTGACCCGCCGCCACTTCGGCGCCCACCTCGCGAACCGGCATCACATTGTCGCGCGAGAGGTTCACCATCGGCTGCAGGACGCCCCATTGATCGTCGTCGCGGCCGCAGTGGCCGAGGTCCACCAGGACGCCGCCGCCATCCGAGAGCACGGACTCGTGATCGGGCGAAGAGACGGCGGCACAGATCACGCCATTGCCGATCGCCCAGTCGCCAATCCCCGCGATGGCGTCGGGCCCGCCGACGCGCAGCCGCTCGATGTTGTCGGCCGTGAGGCGCTCGGCGAAGAGCTCTGTCCCGGCCGCGTGCGCGGCACCCGGCAGGAGAGTCAGCAGCGCCAGCCAGAGCAAGCTGGACGGGGCCCGTCGAGGGGCGATCGCGCGCATGGCTGGCGACTCTAGCAAGACGGCCCGAGCAAGCTGTCCGTGTGCCTCCGGGCCCAGCATACAGCTGACTCGGCGGGTGGCCGATCGAGGGGAGCGGAGTCGACGCGTGCGTGGTTCCCTTGCGGGTGCGGGGCACGCTCCGGCTGCGCCACGCTCGGGAGTCCCATGTCCGACTCGACCATCGACCCGGCGTCACCCCTCCACCCGACGCATCCCGCCTACGCGGCCGAGCGGCGGGCGCTGCTCGACGCGATCGCTCGCGGCGCCGACACTGCGCGCGCGTTGGCGGGCTGGATGAGTGAGCACCCGGAGCTCGCCCTCGAGGAGCGCGAGACCAGCGGGCGCTACGTCGAGATGCTGAGTCAGCACGGCTTTCGCATCGCGACCGGCGTGGCGGGGATGCCGACAGCCTTTCGCGCCGTCTGGGGCGCGGATACGGCACCGGTCAGCATCGGTCTATTGGCCGAAATGGACGCGCTGCCCGATATCGGCCACGCCTGTGGGCACAACCTCTCGGGCCCGGCCAGCCTGCTGGCCGCCGAGGCCCTGGCCCGGGTTCTGCCCGAGGACGCGATCCGCCTGGTCGTCTACGGCTCACCGGCCGAGGAGACCGGAGTCGGCAAGAAGTGCCTGGTCGAGGCGGGCGCCTTCGCGGACGTGGACACCGTGATGATGGCCCACGCCTCGGACATGCGGCGTGCCCACCGACTCTTCCTCGGCAACCGCAAATTCGACCTCGTGTATCACGGCCGCGCCGCCCACGCGGCCGCCTACCCACAGCAGGGCGTGAACGCCCTCGATGCGGTGGTCTCCTTCTACGTGGCGGTCGGGCTGCTGCGCCAGCAGCTCTCGCGCCGCGTGCGAATCCACGTGATCATCAGCGAGGGTGGGGTCGCCCCGAACATCATCCCGGAGCGCGCAACCGCCCGCGTGTGGGTGCGCGCCCTCGACCCGACCGAGCTCGAGGACGCGGCCGCGCGTGTGCTGGCGGCCGCCGAGGGCGCAGCGCGCACGAGTGGCACCCGGCTCGAAGTGCAGCCAGGCCCGGGCGGATCTCCGCCGATGTGGCCGAACCCGCCACTCGCGGACGCCTATCGGCGCCAGCTCGAGTTCCTCGATCTGCCCGAGACCGATCACGCCCCGGACGAGAACATCGGCTCGAGTGACATCACCCACGTCTCCCGCGTGGTGCCGACCATCCATCCGAACTTCCCGATCGGAAGCGGCCTGGAGCTGCACACGCGCGCGTTTGCCGAGGCCACCACCAGCGAGCAGGGCCTCGCCGGCCTGCTCGAGGGCGCGCGCTGCCTGGCGCTCACGGCCCACGAGCTGGCCCGCAGCCCGGGCCTGCGCGCTGCCGTGAAGCGGGCCGGGCCCGAGCCCGAGAGCCCGCGCTAGCAGCCCGTTGAAAAACCCGCGTCGAGCCAGGTGGCGGAATTTTGGTCCAGATCAAGGCGCGGAACCGCAGGCGTAGTCGCTCTACGGCAAGGTTTCGCAACGCAG
>JAFDDH010000438.1 GCA_019310975.1 Deltaproteobacteria bacterium
GCGACCTCCTGACCCCCAGGCACTTCAGGGGGGTCTCCGCCAGCGTCCGCCCTCGCCCGCCGATGCTTGTTTTTCAGCTACTTGAGCCCCCTCGGGATTCCACCGACGTCCGTCGATGTGTGTCGTTGTCCGGTGGCGTTGCTGTCAGCGTTGCTATCAGATCGGCATCGCCTCGGGCTCTGTCAGCAACGCACCCGCCGGCCTTCACGCCCGCTCGTATATGATCGGGGCGAAAGACAGGAAGGGCCTGTCCTCCCAAACGCTCAACTGTCCACGGAAACGGGGGCGGTCTCATCCGGTCAACGCAACAGTTCTTCGAGTTTCTCTGTGTATCCCGTCAGCAGCATTCGGACACTCAGAGGCCGTTGGCTAAGAGACACTTGCTGGGGGCCAAGCCCCCGAGGAGAGTGTCGAGATGTCGAACCGGAAGAAGCAATCCAGCGAAGCGGCCGTGCGGGAGATTCGGCGCAGAACTCGTAGGAAGTTCGCCCCCGAGGAGAAGATCCGGATCGTGCTCGAGGATCTGCGCGGTGAGCAAAGCGTCTCGGAGCTGTGCCGCCGTGAAGGGATCGCGGCGAACCTCTACTACCGCTGGAGCAAGGACTTCCTGGAGGCAGGGAAGAAGCAGCTGGCAGGGGACACGGTTCGCGAAGCCACCAGCGACGAGGTCAAGGAGCTGCGAAGCGAGAACCGGGAGCTGAAGGAGGAGGTCGCCGAGATCACGCTGAACAACCGCGTGCTCAAAAAAAGTCTGACGGGTCTTGGCGAGGAGGACGCCACGTGAGACGCACGGCATCCGAGAAGATGGAGATCATCCGCCTGGTCGAAGGGTCCGACCTGCCGATGAGAGTGACGCTGCGACAGCTGGGCATCCCGCGCAGCACGTTCTACGGCTGGTATCAGCGCTATCCGACGCTGGGCTTCGATGGGCTGCACGACAAGCAACCCTGGCAGCGGGCGCGATGGAACGCGGTTCCCGAGGCGATCAAAAGGGAAGTGCTCGACCTCGCGCTCGAACGCACCGACCTGTCGCCACGGGAGCTGGCCTGCCACTACACCGACGAGAAGCGGTACTTCGTGTCGGAATCGAGCGTTTACCGGATCTTGAAGGCGGCGGATCTCATCACCAGCCCGGCCTACATCCTGATGTCGGCGTCGGATGCCTTCCAGCATCCAACGGTGCGGGTGCACGAGATGTGGCAGACCGACTTCACGTACTTCCGGATCGTGAACTGGGGCTGGTACTACTTGTCGACCGTGCTCGACGACTTCTCGCGCTACATGATCGCGTGGAAGCTGAGTCCGACGATGGGGACCACGGATGTGACCGAGACGCTCGACGATGCGATTGCGGTCACGGGTGTCGACCAGATCCGCATCAGGCATCGTCCTCGCCTACTGAGTGACAACGGCCCCGCGTATCTGTCGGGCGAGCTCCGGGAGTATCTGGGCGACCGGGGTATGGCCCACACCCGGGGCGCTCCGTATCACCCACAAACGCAGGGCAAGATCGAGCACTATCACCGGACGATGAAGAACGTGGTCAAGCTGCAGCACTACTACTTCCCCTGGGAGCTGGAAGCGGCACTGAAAGACTTCGTCGCCTACTACAACCGCGAGCGGTATCACGAGGCGCTCGACAATGCGACGCCCGCGGATGTCTACTTCGGGCGGCAGTACACCGTGCTGACCGAACGATCGAAGATCAAGAGAAGAACGATGGAGCGAAGAAAGAAGGAGTACCTGGCCTGCAAGGCCGCCTAGACAGAAAACCGTCTCTTAGCGAAAGCCTTCTCTGGTCCGAAATCATCTGACGACGTACACCCCGCGACCCCAACGGCAAGCTCTACAAGCGCAAGCTGCGCGATCCGTACTGGGAAGGCCGCGAACGCGGCATCTGACCCAGCGACTGGAATCGTCCTCGAGCACGACCCGCCGAGCGCTACGGCGCGGCGCACACCCTGACCCCCACGACGTCCGCGAGCGCCCGCTCCGCCCAGCCGAAAGCGCAGCCGAGCGGCGTCCCAATCACGATTGAACCCGGCGAAGTGATGTGGGAGGCTCCGCTCCTTCGCAGACAGCGCAAGCATGCCAGGGATGCGAACGGGATCGGGGACAGACAGCATGGACATCGGACGAGTAGGTGTCTGGACGCGCACCGACGGCTTCTCCACAGCGGAGGCCGTCGAGTTCGCACAGCGCGTCGAAGAGCTCGGGTACGGGACCTTGTGGATCCCCGACGCGTTCGGGCGAGATCCGTTCGCGCACGCGGCCCTGCTCTTCGCCAACACCCAACGGCTGAACATCGCCACGGGCGTCGTCAACATTCATCTGCGCGAAGCACAGGCGACGCGATGCGCGCAGCTCGAGCTGCACGAGCAGTCCGGAGGCCGCTTCCTGCTCG
>JAFDDH010000439.1 GCA_019310975.1 Deltaproteobacteria bacterium
GAGCTCTTCGACGAAGTCCTCGAAACCGAGGCCGAGGAGGCCGGCCCCGAGGCCTTCCCGAAGACGATCGTGGCCGAGGGCGTCAAGCCGAGCTGAGGCCTCCAGGCCAGGCTGAAAGCTCTCGGCCCGGGCTGAAGGCTCTCAGCAGCGCTGAAGGCTCCCCGGTCTCAACCCGCACGTCGCCGAAAGATCATCGGCTTTGCCAGGTAGGCGATCACCGAGGTATCGGCCAGGAGCATCCTCGCGTCGCGGGTCGCATCCTCGTCGAGCTCGAAATCCGACTTGCGCATCAGCTCGATCCAATACGCGTTGGGCTGCTCGTTGAAGTGGTACATCCCGATGCCCTGGTCGGGCTCGGGCTCTGCGGCGGTCAGATAGATGGTCTCACCGGCATTCGTCAGCTTTTCGACGAATCCGCCCGCGTATCGCTCTTCGAGATGTTCGGCGACCTCACAAGAGAGGACGATGTCGTAGGGCGCACCAGGAAGCACCCCCGGCTTGGTGAGATCGAAGTGCGATACGGGGATGCCCTTCTGGGAGGTCTTCCGGATGGCTTCGTCGCTCAGATCCACGCCAACGACCTCGACGCCCCGATCCGCGAGCGCCCGGCTGAGGTGCCCGGGGCCACAGCCCACATCCATCAGCCGGCGCGGCGCGAGACTCGCCACGATCCAGTCGGAAATGTGACGGACACTCTCGGCCTCGATCCGCTCGACGTCCTCATAGTAGCTCTTCGAGTAGACCGAATTTCCGAAGGCGATGCGCAGCAGCGGCTCGAACCAGGCCTGCGACTTGAACCACTGACGCGTCCGATAAGGGCAGAGACGCCTCAATAGGTCGTAGAAGCTGCCCCTCAGCATTTCTCCCTCAGCTCCGATCAATCGCGCCGCCATCAGCTGTCCAGCAACTCTGGGCGCGCATCGGAGATTCAATCGACCCGATCGCTCGCGTACTTGAGAAGTCGTTGGTGAATGCAATCGGCCGATCAGAGCGCTGCAGAGCGAGCCAAAGTGCAGCAGGCTCTCGGGGCGGCATGTAGAATAGGCCGGCCTCCGACGGACTCGTGGAAAGGGTTGAACTCGCTTTGGCATCCGCAGCGCCCCGCGTCGACGAACCCCCGACTGGGGTCCTGATGGTGATTCCGCAGTACCCGCCCCCGGTCATCGGGGGCATGGAGAGACAGTGTCACGAGCTGGCTCGGGCGCTGGCGTCGTCTGGCCTGAAGGTGACCGTTATTTCCGGCCGGACCCTTCCCGACCAGCCCGCATCCTCGGTCGAGGCCGGGGTTCAAGTCCTGCGCGTCCCCTTTCCGCGCCGTCGATGGCTGCGCTTTCCGGTAACGACCGTCGGGCTGATTCGGACCCTGATCGGCCAGCGGAACGAATTCGACGTCGTCCACGTGCACACCATGAGCTGGTTCGGCTCGATGGCGACCCTCCTCGGCAAGCTGCTCGGGAAGCCGGTGCTGGCCAAGCTTCCGACCGGGCTCGAGTGGGCTTTCGGACGCCGATCACTCCGCTTCGCGATCTTCCGTCGCTGCGATGCGATCGCGCTGCTCTCGCCCGACACGGTCGAGCAATTCCGAACCCTCGGCTATCCCGACGCCAGAATCTTCAAGATCACCAACGGCGTCTCACTGGAATCGTTTGGACGTGCCGAGCCCCCGGCCGAGTCCGCGCCCGACACGCCCTTGCGCGTGATCTTCGTCGGCCGGCTCGACCCGGAGAAGGGGCTGCTGGACATTCTCGCGACCTGGTCCGACGTCGTAGCAGGATGCGAGCGGCCGGTCCGGCTGGTGATCTGCGGAGAGGGACCCTTCGAGGCGGAGCTACGCCGTGCGATCATCGAGCGGGGCGTAGAGGACTCGGTGGAGCTGCGCGGACACGTACCCAACGTGCAGCATGAGCTCGCGGCGGCCGACGTCTTCGTGCTGCCCTCCTTCATCGAGGGCAACTCGAACGCCATCCTGGAAGCCATGGCGGCGAGCCTACCCATCGTGAGCACCGCCGTGGGCGGCACCCCACTCCTCGTTGGCCCAGAGGGCGCCGACTGGCTCATCGCCGTGCACGACCAGGCCCGGCTCAGGGCGCTTCTCCTCAGACTGCTCAATCAATCGGATACGCGCCGCCAGCTGGGCGACGCGATGGCCAGGCGGGTGCGCGAGCACATGGCAATCGAGAGTGTCGCGGAGCGCTACCGGGCCGCCTACGCTCGACTCGCCGCTGGAGAACGGGATCTGGTCGGCGCCGAATCCTCGGGCGCCTTCGACGGAATCATGCATGCCTGAATAGAGACTCGTATCCGCCATCATCCTGACCTTAAACGAGGAGCTCCACCTCGAGCGCTGCATCCGCAGCATCGAGAGCTTCTGCAAGGACGTTTTCGTCGTGGACTCGGGC
>JAFDDH010000440.1 GCA_019310975.1 Deltaproteobacteria bacterium
CCCGACGCCGTCGGCGAGCACTTCCGGGCTCCAGAGCGTGCCCGGGTTGTGGAGCAGGCCCTGGTAGAAGAGGGCGAGCGTGGAGGCCGTCATGACACCGCCGCCACCTGGCTCGCCAGCCTCGATCTTGGCCGCATAGTCGTAGAGCGCCCTGGTTTCCGAGTCGGCCGCTCGGGAGAGCTGCGCAATGTCGGTCTGTAGATCACGAGGGATGCCGAGCAAGCGGGGCAGGCCCAGCGGTCGCGTGACCCGTTCCTCCACGAAGGCGCTGAAGGCCTGGCCAGTCAGTCGTTCGACGAGCTCCGCCAATACCCAGTGAGCCGACGCGCCGTGGTAGACGTATCGCGTGCCCGGCTCGTATTCGAGCGTCCACTCTGCGAGCTGGGCGATCCGGCGGCTGGGATCGGCGCCGTCCCGTGAGTCCATCGGGGCGCCTGGAAAGCCGCAGGTCATCAGGAGCACCTGCTCGACGGTCACGCTCTGCTTCCCATTGGCGGCGAACTCGGGCAGGTAGTGGGCGACAGGGCGTGTGACGTCGAGCTTGCCGTCGCCGATCAAGAGCCAGACCGCCGACGAGAATATCGGCTTGGTCGCCGAGGCCACCCAGAACCTTGTATCGGCGCTGGCGCTGCCAAAGGAACGGGTCCAGAGGACCTCGTTGTCGCGGGCCACCGCCACCTGGCAAGCGATCAGGCCCTTGCTGATCTCACGCTCCGCGGCCTGCTCCAGTGCCGCGGGGTCGACGTCGTCTCGCATGCGATCTCCTCGTCCGGGATGGCCTGGTTCCCGAAGGCTGGGGACATGAGGACTTCGGATACTTAGCGCATCGTGGAGGGGGTTCGTCTGGGAAGGGGCGAGTCAAGGCCCCGCCACCGCTCGCACCTCTCGGCAGAGGGTCCGGCTGGGGATGGCCCGAATCGCCAGGAGCCGCACATCGCGCGCCGCCGATCATGCCAATTCGAGACGAACTCAGTACGATTCGTGGCGATCGCCAGCATGATTCTCCACATTGGGAAGGATACGGGCCAGCATGACGAGCTTCGACTATCCCGCGTCCGGCTTCGCCGTCCGCGATGAAGTCGCGGAGACCCATCGCACCAGCTGGGAGCGCATCGCCCGTGCGGGTTCGCATTGGACGGGCGCGCAGCGGGTGGAGATTGCTCGCCAGGCGCGTGCCGCCCGTGCCCTGCGCAACGACCCGCCGTGGCTCCGCCAGGGGCTGTCCGACGCGAGCGGGTTGATCCCCGGGGCTGCGACCGAAGCCGTGCGCACGATCGCCGCCGATGCTCACAGGATCGATCGCGCCTGGGCGGACGGACACATCGCCGCGCTTGGCGATACACATTATATCGAGCTCGCCTCGATCGTCGTGACTGTCAGCGCGATCGATGCCTTTGCCGAGGCGCTGGGGCGACCGCACGAGCCGCTGCCCGAGCCGATCGACGGCGAGCCCGATGGCGGCCGCCAGGGAAATACCGCGGACATCGGTGCCTACGTGCCGATGGTCGATCCATGGCCCGGTCCGAATGTCGGCCGGGCGCTGAGCCTCGTCCCCGAAGCCAATGTTCTCTTCTTTGCCAATGTGATGGTGATGTATGCGAGCGAGGGGGGCGGCTTCTTCGACATGGTGTGGGACGGCCCGCTGAGCCGCCCCCAGGCCGAGCTGTTGGCGGCAAGGGTTTCCGCCGTCAACGAGTGCTTCTACTGAACGACCTCACACGTGATGCTGCTCCGTGCGAGCAGCCAGCATGTGGGTGAGAGCGCCGAGCTCGGTGCCACGGTGGGTCGCGGCGGCGACGGGGGGGTGGCACACGGTCGGCTGCTCGTACACTTCGCCGAATCGGTGACGCGTGGCGGCGAAGAGATGCATGCGGCCCGCAGCGAGCTGCGCACCGGCGTCGGCGAAGCGGCCTTTCTCGAGGCTGCCTCGATCGTCGGTATCTTCAACGGTCTCGTGCGCACCGCGGACTCGACGGGTATCCCGCTGGATGAGAACACCCTCCACACCTCGAAGGCCTTCCGCGAGGAGCTCGAGCTGAATTCCTTCGCGGGTTCGGCCAGCTCGCCGCTGGACCGGGCCGACCCGGGCCTGGCGACGAGCTCTGGGCCGAACCTGCCAGGGCGGGAGCTGGTGACGCGCCAATTCAAGTCGTGAAGCGCTCGTTTGCCGTCCTCGAGTTCGCGGACATTGGCCCCTATTCCGTGCCGCTGCCCAGAGCCCGACTGAATAGTGGCCAGACGCGCCATCGCTTCTGAGGGCATTCCTTTGCCCGGCCTTAGAGTCGATCGAGACCGTCTTGTATGGTCTGGTGCATGTCCTCCTCCGATGGATTGCAGAAGCTCGTTCACGCATTGGCAGACGTAGTCCTTTCGGCGCTCCTGACT
>JAFDDH010000197.1 GCA_019310975.1 Deltaproteobacteria bacterium
GGACAAGAGCACGGTCTTACTCGGACCAATTGCTCACGCGATGCTTCGTCTTGTACTTGGGATGGACTCTGGATCTCATCCTGAGAGTGTGACCCATCGACCACATCTATCGCGAGTTCTTGTGTCAGTCGCGGCTTCGGGGCGGCTATCTATGCACCAACGCCGTGACGAGCCCGGGGCCCGCGGACACAAGTCCGAGACACACCGCGACAATTGCAATCATGAGCCGCGAAAAGATCATTGCCCGTTCCCTCCGCTGGCATAGCGCGACACCGTGAAGATGCTCATTGTATCCGGAGGACGCGCTAAAAGGGGGCGAACTCAATTATCCGCAGCCCACTTCGGCGAAACCGAGCGCCGGCGCGCTTATTGGACGCGCTACTCGCTGGGCTCCGCCCGCTTGGCTACCACGACGTACGAGTCGGGGATGCGCAGCCGTACGACGCGCCGATACAGCCATTCGAGAGGGGGGATGCGGAGCGCCAAGCGGTTGAGCCACGCGATGGGAAGGTACACCTCGAGGCGAGCGGCAAGATACTCCAACGGGAAGAACCAGACGGGTCGGTGCCATCCGATCGCCTCCAGTCCGACTCGTTCGAAGGCGGCTTCGAGGGAACGGCGGTCGAAATAGCCCACGTGGGCCAGGCGGTAGTGCCAGCAGCGCGATCCAAGGAGCCCGGCGGCCAGGCCCGACATGTCAGGCGTCACGAGCACGAGAGAACCTCCCTCTGCCATGCGGTCCATGCAGCATCGAAGCAGAGTGAGGGGATCGACGACGTGCTCGATGACATCGACGAGAAAGACCACGTCGAAGTGCCGTCTCTCGAGTTGCGGGTGCGGCAGCACACCGCACACAACATCCGCACCGTTCTGCTCCTGGGCGAGGCGCGCCAGAGATCGACTCGGCTCGATGCCCACGGCTGCGAGACCAGCTCGGTTCGCCTCCGCCACCAGCAGCCCCGACGCAGCTCCCACGTCCAGTGCCGTGACGGCTGTTGGCACGGCCTGGCGCGCGCGTCCTACGAGGCTCCGCATTTGTAGTCGTCTTCCCTCCTGGCTGCCCTCGTAGGCCGGATCCTCCAGGTTCTCGTACAGGGCACCCAGCTGATCGAGGCACGGGGAAGAGGCAAAGCGAAAGCCGCAATCTCCGCAGCGATCGAGAGACAAGGTCGTGCCATAGCGCGTGTCCGTGATGCACAGGTCGTCGGAGCTGAGTTCGTCGGCTCGCAAGCCCGCACGCCAGGGGCGAGTGTCCGTCGACCCGCACACCCAGCAACGAGTCGAAGCCCTTGCTTCCGTGGGAGCGTCTGATGCCGTGGCGTCTGTCATCCCAAGCTCACCTCTCTCCCCGGTCTAGAAGCTATCTCACAAGCCCCTCGGTCGGGGTTTATGAGCTGGCTTCTAGGAAACTCTGTGGGTAGGAGGCAGTTCTCTCAGGGTGTCGACCACTGGCTCGGGCGAGCCGAGATTCAGGTTCAGCGACACGTCGCCAGCTCCGCGCGCATCGGTGTTGTGGGTGACCGGCTCGATGCTGAACAGGCTGAGGAAGAAGGACGAAGAGACGACCTGGGCTCCGCTGACGAAGAGTGCCGACCCCAGCAGGGCGAGCTTGGTCGACGGGATGTCGAGCTGACCCGGGTTGTAGTTATCCATACTCATGAACTGGAAGATCCTCACGCCGGCAACGCCCAGGAGGATGAGTCCGATGGCAACGAGGCCACCACCGGACGCGAGGCCCTTTTCGAGCGTCAAGGCCGAGAAGAAGCGATCTCCGACGCCTCCTCCCCTCCGCAGTCGCCGCAGCTGGGAGAAGCTACGTGCGGCGAGCCCGAGCAGCATCGTCTGAACCCCGAAGACCGTGGCCGACAGGCCAACCAGGCATGTGAGCAGACCGAATTTGGGGAACAGGTCGAAGAGGATGGCGGTGATTATGGCGATGCCACTCAGGGCGGTGACCGCGCCGGGCCAGAGAAAAAGCCAGGTCGGGCAGAAGAGCAGGAGGAAGCGGAGGTGCCGCCAGCCGTCGCGGAAGGAGCTGAGATGAGGGGCGTGGTCGCGCTGGTCGCAATGCAGATCGGTGGGGATGTCCACGATCTTGGCCCCGAGAAGCGCCGACTTGACGACCATCTCCGAGGCGAACTCCATGCCTCCCGAGCAGAGACCGAGGCGTTCGAAGGTCTCTTTCCTGAGCCCGCGCATCCCGCAGTTGATGTCCGTGATCCCGCAGTGGAAGAAGAAGTTCGCGAGAGTCGTCAAGACCGGTGTTCCCAGGTAGCGGTGGAGGATCGGCATTGCCCCGCGGTCGATGTTCCCGCGAATCCTCGATCCCATGACCAGATCCGCCCCCTTCCGGAGCTCCTCCACGAAGAGCGGTATGTGGCCAAACTCGTAAGACATGTCGGCGTCGAGGTGGACTAGATAGCGGCCCTTGGCCTCCGTGAAGCCGTGGAAGAGTGCGTTGCCGTAGCCCTTGGCGGCGACCTCGACGACCCGTGCACCCTCCGCTTTGGCGATCTCGCGCGACCCGTCGGTGGATCCGTTGTCCGCAACCACGATTTCGCCGGAGATCCCCGCTCCGGCCAGGGCCGCCTTCGCGGCGCGTACGCAAAGGGCAAGCGTGGCCTCCTCGTTCAGGCACGGGAGGACGATGCTGACCTCGATCTCTTGCTCCACCATGGCCTTCGACTCAGGAGGGGGTTCGCTCTCGCGTCCGCATCCACTTCAGAAACTTGCTGGCCTGGAGGATCTGGCGCGGATTCCCCAGCATGTCGCCCAGACGCCTCAGCACGTAGAAGGGCCGCAGATAGAAGCTACGGAACATGTTGCGCCGCGCCTCGTCTACGCGCTCTGGTGCGATGGAGCCGATGTTCATGATCGACTGTCCACCAAAGTCGTAATCGGCCCATCGCTCGCTCGTGATCCAGCCTTTCTTGCGAGCCAGCTCGCCGAGCTCGGTCTTGGGGTAGGGAACGGCGCCGTAGCACTGCATGTAGTCAAGGCCAAGGGCGACTCCGAACTTGATGGTGGCATCTGCGGTGGCGGGGGTCTCCCCCGGTAGGCCGAAGATGAAGTGCCCCATCGTCTTGAGGCCGACCTTCTGGGCCAGCTTCACGGCCTTGCGGATGTCCTCGACGGATTCGCGCTTCTGGACGTTGTCGAGGATCTCCTGGGACGAGGATTCGATGCCCAGGCCGAGCAGCTCGCAGCCCGCTCGCTTCATGAGCGCCAGTATCTCCTCGTCGACCCGATCCGCACGGGTCGTGGTCGCCCAGGCGATCTGCCATCCCCTGTCGAGGATCGCCTGGCAGAGTGCCATCCCAAATTTGCGATCGAGCGTGAAGATCTCTTCCCAGAACAGGAAGTCGTAGATCCCCAGCTCCTTCTGGCAGTGCTCCAGCTCATTCAGCACGTACTCGAGGGAGTGACGCCGCAGGGGGCGCCCGTAGTAGACCGGGGCGATGCAGAAGGTGCAGGGATAGGGGCAGCCACGTGCCACA
This sequence comes from Deltaproteobacteria bacterium, assembly GCA_019310975.1. Lineage (GTDB taxonomy): Bacteria > Myxococcota_A > UBA9160 > UBA9160 > UBA4427 > JAFDDH01. The sequence goes on from JAFDDH010000197.1 coordinate 3,498, forward strand.
TTGATGAGTGTGAATGGGTGGCCGTTCGTCGGCAGCGTGTAGCGCTCGTTCGGCAGCAGATCGCGTGCCGCGAAGGGCAGCTGGTCGAGATCCCCGATGAAGGGGCGCGGCTCACCGAGACAGACTTTCTCGCCTTCGCGCCACATCAGACCGGAGATCTTCTCGACCCTACTTCCGGCTTCGACGATTCGAATCAGCTCCTCGAAGGTCTCCTCGGGCTCGCCACGGATTCCGACGTCGAAGCCGCGAAAATCATCGAGGGACTTTTCGTCCAGCAGCGTGAAGAAGACCCCGAAGCCCACCACCAGCGTATCCGGACAGGCGGCCTTGATGGCGGCCGCACAGGCCGCGTCGGCTTCGATGGAGGGGAATGCGGTGTTGACGACGACGACGTCGGGCCGAAACGCCGCCACTCGCTCCACTGTGCGAGCAATGTCGTAGCCCTCCTCGACGTTGCAATCGAAGAGGTCTACCTGGCCGCGCTGGCGCGCGATGGACGCCAAGATAGCCAGGGTCAGGGGCGGCCAGATCGCGGCCCACGAGTCGACGCTCTGCATGCAGCGCCCCTCCCGGATGAAGGCCTCCCCATCGATTTGCGGGGGATTGACCAGCGACGTTCTCATACGGCGATGCCTCCGGCCCGCTCGACCCGTGAATCGGGTCTGCCCGCCTTGCCCACGAAGGACTGAACGCAAGATTGGGGCCAGATCGCCGCAGTGCTAGGGGCCTGTCACGGACCAGCGGACCGCCATGTGGATTGTGGAGTGGGTCGGAATACCCAAGGAGAGACTTTTCGCCACAGGTCCAATACGTGGGCCGCTCGCATCAGCCCGATCGCTTCGCGAGGAGCGCGGCGGCGCGTGCGGAGCGCATGATCGCCAGATTCTGCACCGATCTCCATACCAGGTGGGCGGGGGGCGGCCGCATGATCGGATCGTACTTCGCCATGTAGTTCGGCTGAGGCGCTCCCGGAACGACGACCGACTCGAAGCGATAGTCCTGGATGATGGAGGCGAGCACGGGGTACATCATCAACCCCCAGTCGTCGTCTCGGTAGTCGCGGAAGAACGAGGCTGTGCGCGGCGAGAAGGCCCTCGGTCCGTATAGGTAGTCGGTTCCAATGCCGGTGTAACGGCTCAGGTAGCGATTGACGCCCCGCTCGACGAGGCGCTGGATCCAGGGAAACTCGCAGAAGCCCTCCGGCGATCGCACCGCCAGCGACACATCGGCCCCGCGCTCGAGTATGGGCGCCGCAAGCGCGTCGACGTAGGGGACGAAGGTGAACTTGTCACCCTCCATGTACACGACGGCCCGAGCCCCACCACGAAACACCTCCGTCACGATATCTCTCAGGCCACCGAGCAGCAGCTCCGAAACCCTCCGGGCATTGGCGAACGGGTTGAGGCCTCGCGGGCTGGGCTTGATGATGGAGAGGTCGCAGACTTCGCGCACGCTGCGAGAGAGCGAAGCCTCGCGCTCCTCGAGGTGAACGCCGACGATGCGGTACCCGCGCTTCCCGAGCCGCACCAGCGATTGCGAGATCATGTCATTCATCGCGGGCGTGCCCTCTCGCGAGATGAAGCACACGACCAGATCCGAGGGAGCGTTGGACATCCTCAGACCTTTGCCGAACTCATCCTCGCCCGCGACCTCCGGCTGCGATGAGGCTGTGGGGTCGAGAGGCGCACTCTGGTGAAATCCAAGCAAACTCGGGGAGTTGAGCGAATACCAGCCAATGTGCGTGGCAACCGCTGGGTTGGATGATCCAGAGCCGCAGCGCGGGAAGGCGAATGGCCGGAAGGTCATGGGGTTCTTCTGCATGCTGGTTCGCTGGGGTGTTCACGGCTCGTTCCTCCGGGTGGGCTGGATCAGTTGACGAGGCGCGCAAGAGGTCGGGAGAGGGCTTACGGGATAGGAGGTGTGTGTCTGTGCTCGCGTCACAACCCAGGTGCCGCGGGGGTGCCGTCTGCCGTCGCCAGTTCCGCTTGATTCGGCTCGTTTCCGCTCCCTTCCGTTGTCTCAGCTCCATCTCATTGATCTTCCTCGGGTTCGGATTCTTCTTCGAACCTGAGGGTCGGTGGGGGAGTGAGCGAAGCGAACGCGCGAATCCCTCCCGGCGTGCCATTGATTCCGCATGGTTACGCGATCCGTCGTCGTCGCTCTCCGGTGTTGGAGCCGGATAGAGCCGTTCGGAGTCACTCGAAGCGGCCTCGCTGGCGATCACATCGCCCGCTTCCTGTCCGGCGAAGTCGGCAAACGCGAGATCGTCCTCCTCCTCGCACATCGCGTGCGCGTAGACGCGAAGGGTCAGTGCAGGGTCGGAGTGGCCGAGCTGGTCGGCTACCCAGCGGACGGACTTGCAGGCGCGCAGCGCGAGCGTCGCCCACGCGTGGCGGGCACAGTGAAGCTTCAGTGGCCGAACGCCGCGCTTCTGCGCTCGCCGCTGGATTCGATCCCATACGCGGCCGACGCTGCGCTCGTCCAGGTGTGTGCCTGCCTCGGAGCAGAAGATGAACTCAGGCACGTCGGGCCATCCACGTCTCAGACACTCTGCTCGACGCTCAGCCAGCAGATCGAAGAGGCGCGACACCCCATGCCAGGGGGCAGCTTGATCCTGCGACTGCGCCCGCTCTTCGGAGTGCTGACGTCACCGTGTGTGAGCGATCTACGGATCGTGAGCGTGGAATCCGAACAGAATATGGAATGAAAGCGAGAGCGATGAGCAATGCGAGTTGGTGGCCAGCACTCATCTCGTCACATGCGCTCCTCCGAGACGCACGACCACCCGGCGCTCTCCACCGTCTTCGGGAAAGCGCACCACCGCATCGTCCGTGCGCTCGCCCTCGACCTCCATCTCCACGACGCCCCTGCCGACGCCATCCGGGTCCTCGATCGCGACCACGAGCGTGCCGGCCGGACCGCGGATCCGAACCTGCGCGTGACCCCAGCTCGTCGGGATACACGGATCGATGCGAACGCCGCCCGGGACGCGGCGGATGCCGAGAATGCCCTCAATACCGAGGCGCCAAGCCCAGGCCGCTGCGCCCGTGTACCAGGTCCAGCCCCCCAGCCCGATGTGTGGAGGCACGCTCGCCACGTCTGCTGCCAGCACATAGGGCTCCACCCGGTACCGCTCGGCCGCCTCGCGCGTGAGGGCGTGGCCGATGGGATTGATCAAGCCGAGGATTCGCATGGCACGGTCCGGCTCACCGATCCGTGCGAACGCCCAGCCGAGCCAGGTGGCCGCGTGCGTGTACTGGCCGCCGTTCTCACGCACACCGGGCGGATACGCCTTGATGTACCCGGGGTCGCGCAACGTCGCGTCGAACGGAGGCCAGAGCAGTGCCACGAGACCCTCGTCCTCTCGCACGAGTTCGGACTCTGCGGACTCCAGCGCCTCGCGAGCGCGCGCCGGCGCAGCACCACCGGACAGCACGCTCCACGACTGGGCGATGGAGTCGATGCGGCACTCCTCCGACTCGCTCGATCCCCAGGGCAGGCCGTCGTCGTCCAGTGCGCGTCGGTACCAGGCACCGTCCCAGCCACTCGCCTCGACCGCGCGCTCGAGCTCGGCCGCCCGGCGCCGCCAGTGGTTGGCGAGCTCGAGCTCCTCGCGGTGCTCGCAAAGAGTCACGAAGCCACGGATCGCGGCGATCGCAAACCAGCCGAGCCAGATGCTCTCCCCCACCCCGCGCTCGCCGACCCGGTTCATCCCGTCGTTCCAATCGCAGGCGCCTATCAGCGGCAGGTCGTGCGGGCCGCGGGTCACCCCGCGCTCGAGCGCCCGCTCGCAGTGTTCGAAGAGCGACCGTCGCTGGCCACCGTCGAAGAGGCCGTAGCGTTCGCTCTCCTCAGGCGACAATGGGTCCGCGTCGAGGAAGGGA
>JAFDDH010000198.1 GCA_019310975.1 Deltaproteobacteria bacterium
CACCCCTGTCAGCTCACATCGATTCTCTCGCCACAGCCCCCGGGTCCGCCGTCCTTTCTGCGCCTACCGCCCTTCGCAAAGGCCCCGGGTCGGGGGACCTGATCGCCCTCAGAGGTCCCGGCGCGAAAGGGATGTAGGGCGCACGAGGTCAGCTCGCAGAATCGATTCTGAGGTCGTGTTGATGCACTTCACGCCCATCACCAGCGACTAACTCGAAGGGGGGGGTACCTAGGTACCGGCCCTCTTTCGTTCGTTCTCAGATGTGCGCCTTAGCCGCTCGCTCAGACGCCAGAATCAATTTCTGAATGAGGCGCAGAAGTGACCCTCGCTGTCAGTCGGGACGGTGTGTCCTGGGTCGTCCACGGTCGTCCATCGCGTAGGGGTTTGAATAGCTACACGAACGCTACATTTCGACCGCTCCCGGTCTCGTAAACGTGTGAAATATCTATCGAATTAGCGATCAGGATACGGTTCAATACGTATCGTTATGATTCACCCCGAGGCTCGCGTGAAGCCGACCCTGGCGCAGCGCGTCCGCCAACTCGCCGCCGAGCGGCCCGACGACACCAGCTACGTCTGCGAGGAGCAGACACTCTCGTGGCGGGGCTACGACCAGGCCTCCACCCGGCTCGCGGTGAGCCTCGCCGACGGGCTCGCGCTCGGCCGTGGCGAACGCGTGGCCGTGCTGCTGCCGGACGGCCCCGGCATCCACTGCGCTTTCCTGGGCTGCGAGAAGGCCGGTGTGATTGCGGTGGGCATCGGCCCGCGAGCGGGGCGGCAGGAGATCGAGCACCTGATTCGTGTGACGCAATCGTCCACTCTGATCAGTGCACGAGAGCACCAAGAGCTCGCCACCGCCGACATCGTACGCGGGCTGGCCGAGCAGGGGACCTCACTGCGCCACCACCTGGTGGTGGAGGGTGAGCTCGGCCTCGGCGGCCAGCTGACCTTCGAAGGCGCACCGGCACCCGAGGGCAATCCCGCTGTGCTCGATGGCCGCGGCATGGCGGTCGACGAGCTCTTCCTGCTCAACTCCACCTCCGGCACGACGGGCATGCCCAAGTGCGTGACTCACGACCAGGCGCGCTGGCTCGCCTTCCACGACCTGGCTCTACGCCACGGCGACCTCTTTGCAGGCGACGTCTTCATGAGCGTCGTTCCCGCGCCCTTCGGCTTCGGGATCTGGACGAGCCACGTGACCCCCACCCTACTCGGCGTACCAACGGTCGTGATGCCGCGATTCGACGCCAGCCTGGCGATGGCCCTCGTCGAGAAGCATCGCGTCACGGTGCTGGCCGCCGTCTCGACGCAGTTCATCATGATGCTGAACGCACTCGAATCGCGAGCGCGCGACCTCTCCTCACTGCGCGTGCTCTTCACCGGCGGCGAGCGGGTCCCCTACGAGCGCGCGGCCGAGTTCGAGGAGCGCACCGGGGCCCGCGTACTCCAGTTCTACGGCAGCAACGAGACCGGCGCCGTCAGCGGAACCTCGCTGAGGGACACACGCGAGAAGCGCCTCCGAACCGCCGGCAAGGTGATCCCCGAGATGAACGTTCGCCTCTTCGACGAGGACGGGCACGACGTCACGCACAAAGGACGCGGACAGCCCGGATGCAAGGGGCCCACGCTCTCGCGAGGCTACTACGGCGACGGACCCGACTCGGTGCTGGGCAACGCCCAGCTGATTCGGGATGACGGCTGGATGCTGCTCGGCGACCTCGTCAGCCTCGACCAAGAGGGCTACCTCGAAGTCATTGGCCGCAGCGACGATTTCATCGTTCGTGGTGGCAAGAACATCAGCGGGCCAGGCGTCGAGGAGCAGGTCGCCAGCCACCCGAGCATCGCGCTGGCTGCGGCCGTTGCGATGCCGGATGCCGTCTTCGGCGAGCGCGTCTGCGTCTATGTCGAGCTGCGTCCCGGTGCGGACACGCCGACGCTCGACGACGTCATCGAACATCTCCGCGTGCGCAACGCCAGCAAGGAGAGCTGGCCCGAACGGCTCGAAATCGTCGACGCGCTGCCGCGCGGATCCGGTGGCAAGGTCGCCAAGCAGGCACTGCGCGATGACATCCGACGGCGTCTCGCCTCGGAGTCGAGATAGGGCCAAGCACCGGAGAGGGCGCGTCCACCCCGAAACCGGCGCTATGCTGCGCCCTCCCTCCTCGCCCTCCTATGCGAATGCCGAAGCCATCGCCAAAGAAGAGATCGAGTTGAGCGCAGCGGAAAATATCTTGGGAGACATCCGGGGACGTACCGTGCTGGTGCTGATCGGCTGCCTGATCTGCCAGATGGGGCTCGCCTGCGGGTACGTATTTGGCCCGCTCGCCAAGGACATTCTCGATGAGATGGGCTGGGCGCGGGGCGACTACTCGTTTGCCCGCGTCCCCCAGCTCGCCGTGATGGCGTTTGCGAGCCCGGCCGTCGGTACTCTCGTCGTCCGCTACGGGGGTCGCCGTGTGCTGATGCTCTCGGTCGCCATTCTCGGCAGCGCGTTCCTGTTGATCGCCAACCTCGACGGCCTCTTCCAGTACTACGCATTGATGATGATGATGGGGCTCGGCCTCGCCGGCGTCGGCGACATCACTGTGGGCCAGATCGTTTCGCAGTGGGTCACACGCCGGCGCGGACTCGCACTCTCGATCGTCTACGTGGGCTCGAACCTTGGCGGCGTACTGCTCGTACCCCTCGCCGTGGCGATCGCGGAGCGGACGGACTGGCGGAACGCGCTCCTCGCAATGGGCGTGGGGGCCTTCGTCATCATGCTGCCGGCCTCGATCTTCCTGGTCCGGGATTTCGCGGGCGCGCAGCCCGCCGGCGCGGAGGAAGAGGCCGAGCCGATACCGAACCTGATCGGATCCACGGATCTCTCGCTGCGCGAAGCACTGGCGACCCGCAGCTTCTGGATCCTCCTATATGCCCTCTTCACCTTCTTCTTCTATTTCCTGGCACTCCTCGAGCATCTGGTGCTCTTTCTGACCGACGAGGGCATGCAGCGCGGCGATGCGGTGGCCGCCTATGCGGTGGCCATCGGGCTGGGCATCTGGAGCAAGCTCGGGCTCGGGCTCGTGGCCGACCGGATCGAGGCCCGGAGCTCGCTACTCATCGTCTACTCCGGTCTCGCCGCCAGCTCCCTCATCCTGCTGGCGCTGCCGGAGGGCGGCCTGCTCTGGGCCTTTGTGGTGACCTTCGGCTTCTCCTACGCGGCCCGAGACGTCGTCTATCCGCTGATCATCACCAGCTGCTTCGGCTTGGGCTACATGGCGCAGATCTATGGTGTTCTGATGATCATGCTCGTGATGGGCGCCGTCGGCCCCTGGTTCGCAGCCACCGTCCACGACCACATGGGCAGCTACGATCTCGCCTTCCAGATCTTTGCCGTGCTGAACGGGATCGCCGTGGTCGCGCTCTTCGGGCTGCGCGATGAGCGCGTCAGGCGTTCGCCTTGACGGCGTCCTCGAATGACACGCCGCGCGCGATGCCTTCTTGACACGCGCCCAGCGGACGAGGCCGCTTCATCCCGACGGCGCCGATGAGCTTGCCCCGGCGACCGAAGAGGGCGAGGAAGCGCTCCTCGTCCAGCGCACCGTGGCAGACGTGCATCTTGTCGGCGTCGGCCACCTCGCCCACGATGGCGATGCGCATCTCGAATTGGTCGCTCCACACGTAGGGAACCTGGACCAGCGGCTCTACGGACTCACTGTCGATCAGCCGAGCCGCAGCCACGGTCGACTGCTCGACTGCACTCGTCCAGTGCTCGTAGCGCACCGCGCGACCCAAGAGGGGATTGTGCCAGCGGGCGACGTCGCCCGCCGCCACGATGTCGGGAAGCCCGGTGGCGCCGGTGGCGTCGCAGCGCACGCCATTCGAGATGTCGAGCCCCGAGTCCGCGAGCCAGTCGCACGCGGGCACGACGCCGATTCCCACGACGACCACGTCCGCCTCGAGGCGTGTCCCGTCCGCGAGCTCGACGGCGACGAAGTGCGCGTCGCCCTCAAAGCCCGAGACCGAGGCGCCGCAGTGCAGCGTCACGCCGTGGTCGCGAAAGCGCTGGCCCACCACGTCGCCAAGCGTGCGACCGAGTCCGCGCAAAAGCGGCGCCTCGAGAGCTTCCACCACCGTCACGTCGGCCCCCAGCTCGCGCGCGCTGGCGGCCACCTCCATGCCGATGAAGCCGGCGCCGATCACCACGAGCCGCGCACCCGCACCGATCTCGGCGCGTAGCGCACGCGCGTCGTCGAGCCCACGCAGGACGTGCACGCGGGCGAGATCCTCGCTGCCGGGCAATGCTCGCGCCCGGCTGCCGGTCGCGATCAGGAGCCCCCCGTACTCGACGGACCCGCCATCGGCGAGCTTCACGCGACGGCTTCGGACATCGAGCGACGCGGCCGCGCGGCCGAGCCGCCAGTCCACCTCCAGGTCCTCGACACCCTGCCGGCGCAGTGCCAGCTTGTCTTCGTCCCACGCTCCCTTCAGGAACTGCTTCGAGAGCGGAGGCCGATCGTAGGGCAGGTACGCCTCGGCGCAGAGCGCGACGATCTCTCCCGCGTAGCCCTCTCGTCGCATCGCCTCGATGCTTCGGAGACCGGCGAGTGAGCCCCCGGCTACGACGATTCTCTCGCTGAGGTTCATGGATCCCTCTTCATCCGGCGCGGTGTGAGGCTGGACGGCGACGCGAACGGAGTCGCCGACGCTGCGCCTTGCGGCGCGGCCATCCGACTTTTACATTGTATTCGAAATGTAATTGGAAGTCGCCGAGGACGGGACCGAATCCAGGTCATCGTGCTCTCCGATATCCCCACTTCCGGTCTACAATTCGGCCGCTGTCGCGGGGCGCATTCTCGCGGCGGCTTTTTCACACGCCCCAGCCCAGGAGAGTTCCCAATGGCCGATCTGAATGGCGAAGTCCGCAACCTCATCGATGGCGAGCTCGTCGGGGCCAGCAACAAGGCCACGTTCGAGAACATCAACCCGGCGACCGAGGAGGTCATCGGGGTCTGCGCGGACGGAACCAAAGACGACATGGAGCGCGCCATCGGGGCCGCCAGGCGCGCCTTCGACGAGACCGATTGGTCGACCCACCACGCTTTCCGTCAACGCTGCCTCGAGCAGCTCAATTCAGCGCTCGACGAGGCGCGCGACGAGCTGCGACAGATCGTCATCGCCGAGGCGGGCTCGCCGGTCCTGATCGCTCACCAGGTCCAGGTCGACACCTACATCGACGCCATGCCCTATTGGTCCGACCTGGCGGGCGGCTATCAATACGACCAGCCGCTCTCGGACACGATCTTCATGGGCGCGCCCCAGCGGCGCATCTTGCTGCGCGAGGCCGTGGGCGTGGTCGGTGCGATCACGCCGTGGAACTTTCCCCTCTACCTGAACCTCGCCAAGCTCGGGCCGGCACTGGCCGCCGGCAATACGCTGGTTCTCAAGCCGGCGCCCGACACGCCTTGGAGCGCCACCAACCTGGGGCGACTGATCCTCGAGAAGACCGACATTCCCGCCGGTGTCTGCAATATCGTCGCATCGGCCGATCACTCGGTGGGCGCCCAGCTCTCGGCGGATCCGCGTGTCGACCTCGTCACGTTCACAGGATCGACAGCGACCGGCCGCAAGGTCGGAGAGGCCGGCGCCGCGACCATCAAGAAGATCTTCCTCGAGCTGGGCGGCAAGTCAGCGACCATCGTGCTCGATGACATCGAGCTCGAGAAGGTTGCGCCGATGTCCGGCATCGCGGTCTGCACACATGCCGGCCAGGGCTGCGCGATCCAGACCCGCACGCTGCTTCCGCGCGAGAAGTACGAGGAGGGCGTGGAGCTGATCGCCAACACGATGAGGAACGTCGCCTACGGCGACCCGCTGAACCCCGCGCACCTGATGGGGCCGCTGGTGAGCAAGCGTCAGCAGGAGCGCGTGCTCGCATACATCGAAAAGGGCAGGCAGGAGGGCGCCCGGGTGGTGACCGGCGGCGGCGTGCCGGCCCACCTCGACAAGGGATATTTCGTCGAGCCCACGCTGCTGGCCGACGTCGATCCGGACTCGACCGTCGCCCAGGAGGAGATCTTCGGCCCGGTGCTCTGCGTGATCCCCTATGAGGACGAGGAGGACGCGATCCGTATCGCGAACAACTCCATCTACGGCCTCTCGGGCGGGATCTGGTCGGGCAGCGAGGAGCGCGCCCTGGCCGTGGCCCGGCGCATTCGAACCGGCACCATGTCCATCAACGGAGCGCAGTGGTTCGACATCGACACGCCCTTCGGCGGCTATCGCCAGAGCGGCGTCGGGCGCGAGAACGGCGTCGCGGGCTTCGAGGAGTACCTCGAGTCCAAAGTCGTGGCACTTCCAAAATAGGAGAGCAGCCGAGCATCATGCACTACGAATCCCTCCTCTACGACGTGCACGATGGCGTCGCATCGATCACCCTCGACCGCGAGAAGGCCGCCAACGCCCTCGATCTGCAGATGGCGAAGGACCTGATGTACGCGGCGCTGACTGCCGACGAGGATCCCGACGTGCGCGTCGTGGTGATCGGCGCCAAGGGAAAGATGTTCTGCGCCGGTGGTGACCTCGCCTCGTTCGCAGATGCCGGCGACGCCCGGCCCGCGCTGCTCAAGGAAATCACCACCTACCTACATGCGGCCATCTCGCGCTTCGCGCGCATGGACGCGCCCGTGATTGCATCGGTGGGCGGCACCGCGGCGGGTGCTGGCATGAGTCTGGCCTGTGCGGCGGATCTGGCCGTGTGCGGCGAGTCCGCCAAGTTCACGATGGCGTACACACGCGTCGGGCTCACCCCCGACGGCAGCTCGACCTACTACCTGCCACGGCTGATCGGTGCGCGCCGGACGCTCGAGCTGATGCTGACGAATCGCGTGCTCTCGGCCGCCGAAGCCCTCGAGTGGGGACTCGTCAACCAGGTCGTGCCCAACGCCGAGCTCGAGGCGGCGACCGCGAAGCTGGCAGCCAGCCTGGTCTCCGGGCCCACCGCCTCGTATGGGGCCACGAAGAAGCTGGTGCTCACGAGCCTTGGCGAGTCGCTCGAGTCGCAGATGGAGCTCGAATCGCGCGGCATCGCCGACGCCGCGCGTCGGCACGACGGCCAGGAGGGCATCGCAGCCTTTCTCGAGAAGCGAAAGCCCGACTTCAAGGGACGCTGACACGCCGGGCCACGAGCGTCCTCCAAGCACTCTCCGCCCATTGCCCTCCTCCATCCATGCCCAATCCACCAAGGAGCTCACCATGCAGTTCTGGCAGTCCACTGCCTTCAACGATCCGACCGAGCTGCCCGCGATCGCGAGATGCGCGGAGGAGAGCGGCTTCGATGGCATCCTGCTCTCGGAGCACCTCTTCGTACCGGCCGAGTACGAGCCCGCCTATCTCTATA
>JAFDDH010000441.1 GCA_019310975.1 Deltaproteobacteria bacterium
GGCCCAACCAGGACATCGTCTGGCAGACCGGTCCGGATCCGAGAGATCGTGCGCCGGGTGAGCGACCTCCGAATATCGTGCTCATTCTGGCGGATGACCTGGGTTGGAACGACCTGACATTCGCGGGCGGCGGCGTGGCCGGAGGCACGGTCCCCACGCCCAATATCGATTCGATTGCCCGGGAGGGCGTGCGTTTCAGCGCTGGCTACGCGGCGAATGCCACCTGCGCGCCCTCGCGCGCGGCCATCATGTCCGGCCGCTACGGGACGCGCTTCGGCTTCGAGTTCACTCCGACTCCAGCGAGCATGCCGAGCCTCACGCTGCGTGTCGGGCGGACCCTTCCCGGCCGGATCCGGCACGGCATCGACTACACGCGAGAGCGCGAAGCCGTCCCCTTCGAGGACTTGGGAATGCCGGCCAGCGAGATCTCGCTGGCCGAGCTCCTCGACCAGGCCGACTACCACAGCGTCCATATCGGCAAGTGGCACCTGGGGCGAACGGGTGGGATGGCACCCCACGACCAGGGCTTCGATGAGAGCCTGTTGATGGCCAGTGGTCTATACCTGCCCAAAGACCATCCGGACGTCGTCAACTCCAAGCAGGACTTCGATCCAATCGACCTCTTCCTCTGGCGGGCAGTGAAATTCGCCGCCTCGTTCAACGGAGGCGACGCCTTCGAGCCCGACGGATACCTGACCGACTACTACACCCAGCAGGCTGTGGAGGTCATCGAGGCGAACAGGGATCGCCCCTTCTTCCTCTACCTTGCGCACTGGGCTCCGCACACACCTCTGCAGGCGACGCGCGAGGACTACGAGGCGCTCTCGCATATCGAGAACCATCGCTTGCGCGTCTACGCGGCGATGATCCGGGCCCTCGACCGGGGCGTGGGACGTGTGCTCGCGGCGCTGCGCGAGAACGGGCTGGAGCAGAACACGCTGGTGATCTTTACCTCCGATAATGGAGGTGCGCACTACATCGGATTGCCGGCAGTGAATCAGCCCTTCCGGGGCTGGAAGATCAGCTTCTTCGAGGGTGGGATCCACGTTCCCTACTTCATCAAATGGCCGGATCGGATCCCGGGCGGCCGCAGCTTCGAGGCGCCGGTGCATCACTTCGACATCTATGCGACCGCCGCCGCCGCCGCGGGGGTCGCACTGCCCGACGACAGGAAGATCGACGGAGTGGATCTGGTGGCGCACGTTCTGGGTGAGCGGTCCGACCCACCCCACGAGGCACTCTTCTGGCGGAGCGGCCACTATCAGGTCGCACTCGTCGATGGGTGGAAGCTGCAGGTCACCGAGCGGCCCGGTACGACGTGGCTCTTCGACCTGAATTCCGATCCGACCGAGCAGGTCAATCTCGCCGCCAGCGAGCCCGAGCGGGTCGCCCAGCTGCAGAGGCTGCTCGATGCCCACAATGCCGAGCAGGCCGAGCCGGCGTGGCCCTCACTCATCGAGGCGCCCATCAACATCGACAAATCCCTGATCGAGCCCGACGCACCCGACGACGAGTACATCTACTGGCCGAATTGATCGGCGGCTAGCGCGGCGTCCGCTCGTCGGCCGCTGGAATCGGTGGCAGCGCGGCGGCTCGGCCAATCTGGTACCAGTAGGCCGTACTCGAGTAGTCGTTGGCCAAGGCGTTGGCGTGACCGGTCTCGATGCTGACGCGAATCGAACGCTCGAAGGCGATCGGGTCCTCGATGTGAAAGCGATACATCGAGTTCTTGCCTCCCCAGGGCCACTCCGGTGTCCCGCTATAGACAGTGATTCCGTGGTAGGGCGCGCAGTACTCCTGGGTGGGGCAGAAGGCGGTATTGAAGTAGTCCTCGGTACCCGTTCCGTGCAGACGCGGCGGCCAGGGCTCGCCGTCGATGCGGATCATGTCGTCGCCCTCGCCATACCAGTCATTCAGCTGGCGCTCGAAGACGTCGATATTGAGATTGCAGCCCACGTAGTGACCGCGTCCGGTGGCCTCGAGGATGACGTAGTTGTCCTCATCACCAAGATTGGACTCCCGCCAGGGGCCGCCGAGACCCATCCCGGCTCCGCCCCGACGCTCGTCCTCGTATCCGTAGTCGGCTCGCGTCTGCCCCTTCTTGCGGCCCAAGCCCTTGCTGGGATTAATCCGATTCCACCAGGCGTGGAATTGCGCCAGATCGGGATCGGCGTGGGGATGCTCCTCCCAGTCGATATAGAAGTAGAAGATGCGCGTGCTCGTGCCCTGGTTCTCGATCTCGAAGCGGGCGCCGGCTGCGAAGGGCATTGGGAACCAGCAGTTCATGCTCTTGCCATCTTCGGGACTCATCTGCAGCGGGAGCGAGACGAAGTTGCGGTGCAGCCCAAAGCCGATGCCGAAGAAGTCACCGAGT
>JAFDDH010000199.1 GCA_019310975.1 Deltaproteobacteria bacterium
TGCGCTCGGGCCTGAACCTTCCCTGATTGTCCACCTGGGCGACTTCACTGGCCACGAAGCCGGGATGCAGGGTCGTGCAGCTCACACCGGTGCCCGCCAGCTCGACGGCAAGCGTTTGACCAATCGCGCGCACCGCGTACTTCGAAGCCGTGTAGGCACCATTGCCCGGAGTCGGAAGCATGGCCGAAACACTGCCAACGAGGGCGAGCCGGCCCTTCGTTTCGCGTAGGTGTGGAAGAGCGGCCTGCACGGTCGCTAACAGACCCATCACGTTCGTATCGAACTGGCGGCGAAAATCCGCCAGCGGCACGTCCTCGATCCTTCCCGTGACCCCAAAGCCCGCGTTGGCCACGGCCACATCCAGCCGACCGAGCTCTGCCACGACCTTCTCCGACGCTGCCTTGACCGCGGCCTCGTCGACCACGTCGCAGGGCACTGCCAGCGACCTTCGACCGCTCTCTCGAAGCTCCGCCGCCAGCTCTTCGAGGCGCTCGATCCGCCGCGCAGAGACCGCCACATCGGCGCCCCGCCGCGTGAACTCCCGCGCCAACTCACGCCCGATGCCGGCGCTGGCGCCCGTGATCCACACCACCTTGCCCTCGAATGATCTGTCCATCTTCCCTCCCGGACCCGCGACGGCCTAGAGCGCCGAAGCGCAATTCCGTAGAGCGCACCGGGGATCGCAAAGAGCATAGCCAGCGGAACGCTCCAGTACTGATCTCCGTACACGACGAGATGCGGGATGAAGAGCTCGACAGGCGCCACGGCCGCCGCCGGATCAGCAAGCTGCCGCGCGGGCGGGCGCTCGGTGGCTCAGCGCCAGCCCGTCCCGCGCGTAGAACGAGTGCAACCAGTGAGACGACGAGTGGCCGTGGCCCCTCGAATTCCGATCGATTGGTCCTCACACCCGCTCGATGATCGTCGCCGTCCCCATCCCGCCGCCCGTGCACATCGTGACCAGGCCCGTCGACTTGTCCTGGCGCTCGAGCTCATCGAGCAGCGTACCAATCAGCATTGCGCCCGTGGCGCCAATCGGATGACCGAGCGCCATGGCGCCGCCGTTCACGTTGGCGTTGTCCCAATCCACGCCCGTATCGCGCAGGAACTTCAGGACGACGGCCGCGAAGGCCTCGTTCACCTCGAATAGGTCGATATCATCGAAAGTCATCCCGGCATTCTCGACGCAGCGGGTCGCGGCGGGTCCCGGCGCCGTCAACATGATGACGGGCTCGGTACCCGCGACCGCAGTCATCACGATCCGCGCGCGGGGCTTCATGCCGTGCGCCTTCGCGTACTCGGGCGAGGCCACGAGTACCGCGGAGGCTCCGTCCACGACACCGGAGGAGTTCCCTGCATGATGAACGTGATTGATCTCTGACACATCGGGATAGGCGAGCAGTGCAGTCGCGTCGATGCTGAGGCTCTGGCCCTCTGGCTTGTGGGCACCCATCTTCTCGAAGCTCGGCGCGAGCTTGGACAGGTCGCTGAGCGTCGTGCCCGGGCGCGGGAACTCCTCGCGATCCAGAGCCAGGCTGCCCTCGTCGGTATAGATCGGGACGAGTGCATGGTCGAAGCGCCCTTCCTTGATGGCCGCCTCGGCGCGGTTCTGGCTGTCGATCGCGAGCTGATCGCACTCCTCGCGGGTAAACCCTTCGACGCTCGCGATCAGATCGGCCGAGATACCCTGGGGCACCATCGCGTACTGGTCGCGCAGGTGATTGTTGTTGGCCGTGAAGCCATCGACGTGCAGCGGAGCCGGGCGCGACATCGACTCGACGCCGCCGGCCACCACGAGGCTCTGGAAGCCGGCCCGAATGCCCATGGCAGCGAAGTTGACCGCCTGTTGGCCCGAGCCACAGAATCGATTGAGGGTCACGCCGGGCGCATCCAGCGACCAGCCCGCATCCAGAGCCGCCATGCGGGCGATGTCCATCGAGTGATCGCCGCTGCCTGCCCCGCAGCCCATCACCACGTCGTCGACCTCCGCGGTATCGAAGTCGTTGCGCGCCTGCAGGGCGTTCAGGACCTGGGCGAGAAGACGTTGCGGGTGGATCTGATGCAGGGCACCGGTCTGCTTGCCCTTGCCTCGCGGGGATCGCACGGCGTCGATGATCCAGGCTTCGTTCTGCTCCATGGGGGGCGCTCCCGTAATTCAGATATTCAGACGTTGATTCAGACCGCTCTTCGGAGGAATCGTAACGTCGGGCCGGAACCGGCCGGCCGTCTACTCGTCCTCGTCCTCGTCACCGTAGATATCGTCGAAGACCTCGAACGCCTCGTCCGCCATATCCATCACGATCTGGCGCGCGGGCTTGATCTGGTCGACGAAGTCGACACCCTGCCCGGCCGCCTCGGTCATGAAGTCCTTCAGGTCGTGATCGAATGCCGACGCCTTGATGTCGCCAAAGAGCAGGATCTGGTAGGGGGCCGGAGCCGGGGGCGGCGCACTCGGGCTCGCCCACTCCTCATGCCACTTGCTCTTCAGCGTGCGCATCGTGAAGCCGGAGACACAGGCCGAGTGCTCGGTGTCGGTTGCCTTGGCGGCGAGCAGCTTCTCCTTGATGTGCATATTCACGTCGGACTCACGGCTCGTCAGCCAGACCGTGCCCGTCCAGACACCGACCGCACCCAGCGCGATGGAGGCGGCCAGATGTCGTCCGGTCGTAATGCCACCGGCGGCGATCACCGGCGTGCCGCTCTCCTTCGCAATCTCGACGACCTGGGGCACGATCGAGAACGTGCCGATCTTGCCCGTGTGGCCTGCCGCGTCGTAGCCCTGCGCGATGACGGCATCCACGCCGGCCTCGATCTCGGCCTTGGCTTGCCTGGGCTTGCCGACCAGACCCCAGACCAGGACACCCTGTTCGTGGGCGCGCTTGAGCACGAAGTCCGGGTTGCCGAGACCCGAAGCCAGCACGGGCACGCGGTTCTCGAGCACCACCTCGAGCTGCTTCTGCGGCGTCTCCTTGTTGAGCCAACCCAGGTTCCAATCCTCGGGCTCGTTGCGCCAGGGCGGAATCTCGTGGCGCTTCTTCATGTCCTCGACGAATTCGAACTGCTCGCCCGGAATCAGGGCGCGCAGCTCATCGATGGTTCCAGACGCCGGGACCGAGGCCGGAAAGACGAGGTCGATACCGAAGGGCTTGCTGCCCACCTTTTCGCGCAGCCAGCTGATGTTCTGATCGATGACGTCCGGAGCGTGCTGGGTCTGCCCGAGCACTGCGAATCCGCCTGCGTTGATGACGGCCGCGGCCACGTCCTTGCAGTGGGTGAAAGCGATGATGGGATACTCGATCCCGAGCTGATCACAGAGCTTCGTGTGAAGGGGGTTCTTGCGCACAGGGTTCTCCTGGAGGTTCACGGAAGCCGCGGTGGGCCTGTGTCGGGGCCACCTGGGAGAGGCCGCTCTACCGGCCGGGGGCCTCGATCGGACCCCGGATGCTATCGGAATCGGGCTCGAATACCATCGGGCATTGGGCAGAACCGGGGGTGGCGGCGGAGACCAGCATGAGTGAAGAAACTCTCGACGGGAAGAAGGGTTTCGACTCGGCCTACGCGAACCGCGTGGCCGAATGCGACGGGGGTGGTCCGATCGAGGGCACACGCTACGCGGGCCGACAGGACTTCAAGGGCCGCCTGACGGGCGACTACGTCGACGTCGGCGACCCACCCAGCCGCTGGTACCTGATGGTCGATCTGACGCTCAGGCCCGACAACTTCGTGGGCGATGCCGTGTGGTGCCTGGCGGGCAACACCTTTCTTGGAGAGGACGGGCCCACGCTACCCAATCGCTAGGGGCGACCCCACTTCCTTCTTGGGCTTCGTCGATCCGCAGCCGACCGGCACGCCAGAGTGAATCCAGCTTCTGATAAAATCCGACTGACACCTCGCATGGAGGGCCACCACAGATGGGTAGGTGTGACGGAAAGGTCGCGTTCATTACCGGCGCAAGCCGCGGCATCGGGCGCGCGATCGCGCGGCGCTTCGCGGCCGAGGGCGCCTCGGTGGTTCTGGGCGCCTCTCGAATGGGAGTGCACGGCAAGCTTCACGGCACGCTCGAGGAAGCGGTCTCGGAGATCCAGGCTGCGGGTGGCAAGGCGGCGGCCGTGGCCGCGGACCTCTCCGATGCCGCCGCGCGGAGCAATTTGATCGAACGCGCCAGCGAGCCATTCGGCCCCCTCGACATACTCGTCAACAACGCAGCCGGCGCACGCATGCAGCTGCCCAGTCAGGCGACGACCGAGGATCGTACGTTCATGTTCGAGCTCAACGTGAACGCACCGATCGACCTCGCCCAGCAGGCGATCGCCGGCATGCAGACGCGTGGTGGCGGCTGGATCCTGAACATCACCAGTGCGACCAGCCACCAGCCGCAGCTCCCCTACCGCGATTCCAAGCTGGCAGCGCTGATCATCGGCCCCTACGGCGCCACCAAGGCGGCCCTCGACCGTTACACCGAGGCACTCGCTCATGAAGTCGCGGAGCACGACATCTTCGTGAACGCCGTGGCGCCGGTCGCCATCGTGCTGACGCAGGCTGCCGACTATGTGCGCGACATTGCGCGCGGGAGCCCGGATATGGTCGAGCCGGTCGAGATGATGGCCGAGGCCGCGCTCGAGCTATGCACGGGTCGCCATGTCGGGCGCGTGGTCTATAGCCGTGACATCGTCCACTCCGTGGGCCTCGAGGTTCATAGCCTGGATGGCCAGACCGTGCTCGGCGATGCCTTCCTCGAAGCAGACCCTGAAGCCACCGCCTGAGTCGACGATGATCTTCTTCTTCGACTTCACCAACTACCTGAAAATGGTCCGGCTCGCGTGGAACGAGAAGGTTCCGAAGGCGCGTTACTACTACCTGGCCGTGCTCTGTATCGCCGTTCCCGTCGTCTCGAGCTTCCACGCCATCTGCTTCTTCCTGGACGGCATTCTCTTTCCAGGGCTCTTTCGCGTGAAGGTGAATGAGCCCGTCTTCCTGGTGGGCCACGCCCGCAGCGGCACGACGCTGACACATCGGCTGATGAGCCAGGACGAGGGCCGCTTCAGCTCCTTCCTCCTCTATGAGTGCTACTTCCCCTCGCTGCTGCAGAAGAAGCTGATCCGGATCGGCATCGCGGCGGACCGGCGTTTCCTGGCTGGATTCCTGGCCAAGCAGGTGGGCGCGTGGGAGGAGCGACGCTATGGCGCACAACGCCATATGCATGAGATGGGGCTGACGCTCCCCGAAGAGGACGACATCGTCCTCTACTACTCGATGGCCTCGGGCTATTGGATCACCAAGATGCCCTATATGGGCGATCTCGACTTCTATCATATGAACGACTGGCCGGAGAGGAGACGGCGGCGCTACAACGACTTCTACCGCGAGTGTGTCCGTCGCCAGCTCTACCTGAACGGCCCCGAGAAGACGCACCTCAACAAGAACCCGCTATGGGCCGGTCGCGTCGCATCCCTCGTCGAGTCCTTCCCGGACGCGCGATTCGTCGTGAACGTTCGCGACCCGAGAGACACGATCCCCAGCCTGCTCAGCCTCGTGCGCGCCGGATGGAAGCAGCTCGGCTGGGAGGAGAGTCGCCAGCAGCGCTGCCTGCAGATTCTCGCCGACCAGTCCTGGCACAGCTACCGGCACCCGCTCGAAACCCTCGAAGCCAATCCAGCGACACGAGGAGCGGTCGTCGACTATCGCGACCTCACCTCGGACCCGGCCGCGACGATCGAGCGCGTATATCAGGATCTCGGCCTACCGATGTCGGCTGCATTTCGTGAGGCTCTCGCTGGCGAGGGGAAACGTGAGCGCAAGCAGGGGAAGCGGCATACCTACAGCCTCGAGGAGTTCGGTCTCGAGGGCGACGTGATCCGCGAGCAGCTCGGGGATCTCTTCGAGCGCTTCCAATGGGAAGCAGACGACACCGCGGCTGCGCCCCCCTCGACGTCGGGAGAAATATGATGGCCACAGATCCGCCCGAAGATCCTCGAAAAGAGCTGCGTGCAGCCTGGGACGACATGATCGCCAGCCTCGAGCGGGCGCGCGACGCCATCGATCAGCCGGAGCTGATGCCAGCCCCCCAGAACGCCCGCAGTCTGGCGGAGGGTTACCGCTACCTGATGGGGTTCGTGCACAGCGCAGTCGAACGCGCCTTCCACGAGGACCCGGCGCGCCCGCACTTTCGCAATGCGCTCTCGATCATCAACCGAGCCACGATCGACAACGCAGATGCGATCTACTTCTTCGCTCCGATCGATGGCCGCGACTCCTACCTGATCCAGGGCCAGGTCGAGGATCCACGCGAATGGCGGGGCGAGGAGCCGCCCGCCATCGGGCGCAAGGCCCCCCACTACGTGATCTTCGAGGCGAGTCAAGGAGTGCTCGCCGGCGATTCCGGTTCGCTGCGAGAGCTGCGCCCCGGAAAGAAGACCCAGACCGGCCGCCTCGACTCGAGCCAGCTCCATGTCGAGGAGGATGGAAGCTTCGAGATCCTGCTCGCACCGAAGAGGCCGAACGGACACACGGGCAACTTCATCTCCACGTTGAAGGTCGAAGCTCGTCCCGATCCGGACGATCCGAATCGGCCGTCGGATCGATACGCGAACTACATCAGCGGCCGGCAGCTCTTCAACGACTGGGAGCGAGAGGACGCCATCCACCTGGCGATCAGTCAGCTCGGTGCCCAGGACCCCGCTCCACTCGAATACGGACCCACCCGGGCCGCCGAGGAGCTGAGACGTTGCGGTGGCATCGTGCAGGGCCAGATGCACTTCTGGAATGCGTTCTGGACGATCCTGATGGGCACATATGGGCACCGTGAAGGGGGCATCCCAGGCGTCGAGTTCCCGCGCAATGCGTTCAACACGATCAATGCCGCTTCCGGTGCCACCGGCGGCGGCATGAGCACGAATCTCTATGCGGGCGGCGTGTTCGAGCTGGACCCCGACGAAGCGCTGGTAATCGAGAACCGGATTCGGTGCAGGCCGCAATATATCGGCTTCCAGCTCGGCAATCTCTGGGGTGAATCGATCGAGTACGCGAACAGTCTTGGCAGCCTGAATGGAACGCAGAGCGAGGTCGATCCCGATGGTGTGATTCGGCTCGTGGTTGCGCACCGCGATCCCGGCGTGCCCAATTGGCTCGATACTACCGGCCACCGCGAGGGCTTCCTGACGCCACGCTGGGCCTATAGCGAGACACCGCCGCCAGACCAGTGGCCGAGCATCAACGCAAAGAAGGTTCGCTTCGATGAAATCCGCAAGCATATCCACGAAAGCACGCGCACGATCTCACCCGAGGAGCGTCTAGAGCAGATCCACATCCGCCAGCAGCACGTGCAGAGGCGCTACCGGGTCTTCTAGCGCTGTGCTGACGTCCTCG
>JAFDDH010000055.1 GCA_019310975.1 Deltaproteobacteria bacterium
GGACACACTCGAGGTGGGCGGCGTCGTGATTGGCGACGTTCCCTCGTGGCGCGTGGACCACATGCCCTACGGTGGCGTGAAGGAGAGCGGGCTGGGCCGCGAGGGCATCCGCTTTGCGATCGAGGACATGACGGAGCTACGGCTATTGGTGATCCGCACGCCGCAGCAGTAGGGGCCAGTCGAGATCGGAGGTCTCCCCGGGTGTCCTGGCGCTGCTCGCCTGCTCTTCCTTGGCTAGAGCAGCGAGCCGACCGCTCGGCCGACTCCCCAGGTGACCGCGGCGGCGGTGCCACCGAAGGCGAGCTGGCGCAGCGCGCCCACCAACAAGCTGCGATGCGTGTAGCGCGTGACCGCGCCACCGACGACGAGCAGCGCGGCGCCCGACACGCCGATCGATATCGTGAGGGCAGTGTCGCCCACCAGCCACGGCAGCAGGGGGATCGCCGCCCCGGCGACGAATGAGAAGAACGAGGCCACGGCGGCCGCGAAGGGTGATCCCATCTTATTTGGCACGATGCCAAGCTCGAGCAGAGCGTGGAAATCGAGGGCCGGATCCACCTTCTCATGGATCTTGCGCGCCATGTCGTTGGCCACATCGGCGTCGAGGCCGCTCTCCCCCAGAAGCCTTGCGAGGTGCGCTTCCTCCTCCTCCGGAAAGTCGACGATGTGCTCGCGCTCGACATGCAGCTGCTTCTCCATCGTCTCGCGCTGCGTGATCATCGATATGTACTCGCCGGCTGCCATCGAGAAGGCACCGGCCAGCAGCCCCGCCGTGCCGGCCAGCACCACGGCATCGGCGCTCTGGCTACCGCCGGCGACGCCCATCACCAGGGCCAGATTCGAGACGAGGCCATCGGACACGCCGAAGACGCTGGCACGAAGGATCCCGCTGCCGGTGTTCTCGAGGTGATCAGTCTCGGCGTGGCTATGGCCCTGCACGGCTATGGACGCCCCCATGGGTTCAGATGATACATTTGTGCGGGATCCGTGTGTGCGATGCCTCTTCGCCGCCCGCTCACTGCATGCATTTGAAAGTCAGATTCAAGGAGTGGCTCCTCGATGCCCATCCCCTTTGTGAAGCTGGAGGGCGCCGGCAACGGGTACATCGTCATCGACGCGCGTGATCTCGAGCGAAACTGGTCATCGCTCGCGCCGCGTCTCTGTGATCCACATCTTGGCGTTGGATCCAACGGGCTGGCGCTGGTGGAGAGATCCGACCTTGCGCCGGTGCGCATGCGGATCATCAATTCCGACGGCTCCGAGTCGGAGATGAGCGGAAACGGAATTCGACTCTTCGCGAAGTTCGTACTCGATGCCGGCATCGCGGAGGCTGGCCAAGATGGATTGCCGATCGAGACGGCGGGCGGTATCCGAGTCGTCTATCCCCGATTCGGGTCCAGTGGAATGCAGTCCGCACGGGTCGCCATGGGTCGCCCCGTCTTCCGACCACACGACATCCCCGTGGACGTGGCCGCACTCGGCGGCGCCGATCGCCTGGTCGACCATCCGCTCACCGTGGCCGGGCGCACGCTGCGCGTGACCTGCCTCGCCATCGGCAACCCCCACGCGGTTGCGCTTCTCGACGAGCCCGTCGAGGACTTTCCGCTGGCCGACGTCGGACCCGCCGTGACGGAGCATCCGCTCTTCCCCAACCGGATCAACTTCGAGATCGTCCACGTCGAGTCCCGCAGCCGGATCCGCGTGCGGATATTCGAGCGCGGGGAGGGAGAGACGCTTGCGTCCGGCACCGGGAGCACGGCATCGGTGATCGCCGCCCGGCTGCACGATCGCGTCGAAGACGACGTCGAGGTCGTTCTGCCCGGCGGCGCGCTTCGGGTGCGCTGGGATGGCGAGGGTGAGGCCGAGCTCGAAGGACCGGCGGTCGAGGTCTTCCGCGGGGTCTGGCCCGACTCGGATTGAGGGCGCCGTGCTTCAGCGGGCCCTGGCCCGCTCGCGCGCCGAAGTCGCGCCAGCGCGAGGACGCGAGGCGCCCATCGCGAGGAGCGAATCGTTGCACCGGCGTCGCCGACGCCGCAGGGCGCGCAGCCACAGCACGGGGACGAGCAGCTCGACGCCGATCAGTCCGCAGTCGTCCGAGGGCAAGCCCTCGCCGAAGACCGCCCGGATCCGTTCCTCCTCGTCGGGGATATGAACCCCGGCCTCGAGCATCTCGATGGCGGCGCTGACATCGATGCGCGCCGTCGTCACGTCGTTGCGGGCATCCGTGACCGGCACGCCCGAGGTCTGCAGCGCGAAGAGAATCTCGGCGATGTTGCTGTCGGGCGAGGCCTCGAGCAGGCTCGCCCATGCGCCGGAGACATGAGGCGCCGCCATTGAGGTGCCACCCAAGTCGCTGAAACCACCCCCCACTGCGGGCGAGGAGACGAGGGTCCCGGGCGCGAGCAGCGAGAGGAAAGTCGCCGAGTTGGAGAAGCTGGCCACCTCGTCATTCTGGGTCGTCGCCCCGACGCTGACCACCGAGGAAATGCAGGCCGGTATCGACAGGAGGGTGGTCAGCGATTCGTTCCCGGATGCGGCCACGGTGACGATCCCCACGCCGCGCAGCTGGTCGATCACGGCCTTGTAGGGCCGGTTGGCCGCGTCGCAAGCCGCCTCGCTCCCGTGCTCGTCGCTGCCCAGGCTCAGATTCACGGACACGATGTCGTAGGAAGTCCGCAGGACGTAGATGTGCTCGAGACCCGCAATCACGTCCGAGTCCCAAGCCAGGAGCTCGCCGTCTTGGTTGCTGAAGACCTGAATCGAGATCAATCCAGCGTCGGGTGCCACGCCCGAAAGACCGTTCGCGGCCAGGCCGAGTGCAACGCCAGCCACGTGCGTTCCGTGGCCGCAGTCGAAGTCACACGGCACGCCCGCGCCCGGACCAATCATTGTCTTGGCATCGTTCGGACAGTCCGTGTTGTCCGAGAAGCAGGCCTCGTCGAGCACTCTGCCCGCGAAGGCCGCGTGCGATGTGTCGACGCCCGTGTCGACGATGGCGATTACCTTGCCGGTGCCGTCGAAGCCGACGTCCTGCGCGTCGTGTGCGCGAATCAGCGGGATCGTTTCGTACAGGCTGGGCCGGTTGCGCCGATCGGGGGTGATGTCCAGGACGTCGGGTGACTCGACGATTTCCAGCAGCGCCTGCGGCCCAACCTCGAGCGCAGTCAGCGGGAGGTGACGGTATTCGCGCACGGGGCGGTGCCGTGTGCCCGCGAGCCGCCGAACGAGCCGGCCCTCGGCCGAGGGGCCAACCACCAGGATCCGTACCGAGTCCTCCGCGAGCAGCGTGTTCAATACCCGTCCATCGATTCGCAGACCGCGATCCCTGCGCGCGAGATCGATCGCCTCCTGCAGTCGCTCGCGGACCGCGCGACCTTGCACGTCATCCAGTGATGCGATGGAGTCGACGCCCTGGCGGCTGGCGGTCGTCCGATCGTCGATGAGCAACCCAGGCGGGGGCGGCCCGTCCGTGGACCGCATGGCGATGCGAGCGGGACCCGGCACGGCGCGGCGCGGAGCAGGCTCGCTTCGCTCCTCCAGGGGCGCCGGCACCCGGACGGGTTCGGCGCCCGGCCCGGCTGTGCCCGGCGGCTTCGCTGGCCCGTCGACCGATCCCCACGCGATCAGAGCGATGACCAGCGCGGCGAACACCGCCACGTGCTTCCAGTGCCAGCCAACCCAGCTCATTCACCGAATCCCCTTGGGGCAACAAGATCCCACACAGCGTCAGCGCACGTCCGATGGAAGTATGAGCCTTCAGGGTAGAGAATTGGTAGGGAAAAGTAGTGAGTTCACCCCATCAGGTCGCTGATCCCGAGGATCCGTTCGGCACGGTCGTTCTCAGGGCTCGCTCGGGCAGTCGAACCAGCAGGGCCGCCAGCAGCGTTGCGTCGGCGAGCAGGCAGAGCAGCATGATCCCGGCTGTCAGTAGGCCCAGATTTCGCGTGATCGTGAACTCCGAGAGTCCCAGGACACAGAAGGCAGCAAAGATCATCGCCGTGGAGCACACGATCGGCGGCAGCACGACCTCGAAGGTGTGCAGCAGCCCAGCGTCGGCGGATGCGCCGGCCAGAACACGCTGGTAGTAGCCCGTGGCAATGTGGATCGTGTCGTCCACGGCCACGCCGAGCGCCAGCGTGCCGATCAACACCGTGCCCGCGTCCAGAGGTGCCCCGAAGAGTCCCATGGCGCCGAATATCAGCACCAGTGGGATCACGTTGGGGATCAGGCTCACGAGCGCCAGGCGAGGCCAGCGGAAGATTGCGAAGAGCAGTGCCGAGATCACGGCGAGCGCGATGCTGAGGCCGCGCAGCTGCCCGTAGGCGATCTCGTCCTCGGCGCGGGCGAACTCGTACATGATGCCGGTGGTGACGACGGTGTGGTCGGATGGCCCGTTCGTCGCCCACCACGCCGAGGCCTGGTCTGCGATCCGGACGAGGCGCGCGGAGCTGTTGTCATCCGCGCGCAGTACCACATTGGCGGCGCTGCGCGTGCCGTCGATGAGATCGTCTAGCTGCTCGAGGGATTCGAGCAGAAGCAGGTACTGCTCGGCGAGTGCACGCGAGCCGGGTAGGGGCTGGGAAGGATCCGCTTCGAAGCCGCCATGCAGCTGGCGTAGGGGATCCGCGATGGAGAGTGCCCGGCCGACCTCGGGCTGGCTCTCGAGGTGGCCCGCCAGCCCGTCGATCGCGCGAAGCGTGGCCGGCTCGAGCACCGAGCGGCTGTCCGGTGCCTCGACCACCACGTTGACCGGGCTGATGCCCGAGAGCGCGCTTCGGATCGACTCGTAGCTGTCGCGCACGGGATGGCCCGGCGGCAACCAGCGCGTGGCGTCGGTTTCGACCTCGAGGCGCGTGAGTCCGCCGGCCGCCAGCAGAGTGATGGCGGTCCACAGCATCAGTGTCATGCCGTGCCGGCGCTTCACGCCGGCAACCAGGCTCGGGGCCAGGCGCTCCCGGGTCCAGCGGAAGCCGCGCGGCGTGGCGCTTGGAAGCGGACGCCAGGACAGACCGGCCGGCAGCAGCGTGAGCACGGCAGCCGTCACCACCAGGACGCCCAGCGCCCCGTAGCCGCCGGTGGAGCGCACCGCGTCGATCCGCACCGCAGTGATCGAGACGAAGCCGACGACGGTGGTCAGCCCCGAGAGCGCAACCGGGAGGGTGACGGCCTCCAGCACCTTTTCGAGTGCACGGCTGCGATCCGCGTCGCGGCCGACAACCGATCCAGGCGAGCTCGCCGCGGCCAGCAAATGCATCGAATACGCGCATCCGAGCGCCAGGATGATGGTGGGGAGCACCATGGTCGTGATGCTGAGCGGAGCGCCCGTGTAGCCCATGGCGGCCAGAAACAGCCACGAGCCCACGATGCCAGGCACGGTCCCGAGCACCACCGCCCAGGCCGAGCGGAAGATGGCGATCAGAAAGGCGACGATCAACAGCCCGGTCAGCGGTGCGTAGAGGAGGATCTCCTCGCTGGTGCGCACGTTGGCGGCCACGCGGAAGACGGGCACGCCTGAGAGGATGCCCTGGGCCGGGTCGACGAGAGCGTGTAGTGCGTCGAGGAGCGAGGCGTGGCGCGCCTCGAGGCCACGGTCGAGCACGACATTGATCGCGAAGGTGCGCCCGTCGCTGGAGACCAGGCTGCGCGGCGCGATGCGGTCATGCGCCAGCCGCGACTCGACGTGGCGCGATAGCGCGGCCGACTCCTCGGGCGCACGCTCGAGCGGAGCGAAGAGCTCGAGGTCGCCCGCCTCGTCGACGTGGACCACCGGAACGGTGGCCACGCTATCCACGCGTCGCACGCCCTCCAGGCCCTCGATCTGATCCGAGAGCTGCCGAATCTTGCGTAGCACCCTCGGATCGAAGGGCCGTTCGCCGGTGAGGGCCACGACGATGATCTCATCTCCCCCGAAGCGATCCTGGCTGGCCTGGTAGATTTGCCATGCGGGATGGCGTCGGTCGAGGACACTGTCCGTGGAGGTGTCGACGCGCAGTCTCGTGATGCCGGGCACCGCCGCCACACACACGAGGAGCCACACGGCGAGCACGCGCCCAGGGTGGCGCACGCCGAGGCGCATCAGCGCATCGGGGACGCGAGCGCGAAGCGCCCGTCCCTCGGCCATCGCCCTTCGACCGGCGTCGTTCATTCGCGCCCTTCCACAATGGTCTCCCGTGCCCGATCGGTCAGACTCGTCGCCCGCACGGCAATCGTAGTATCAGTCGAGACCCGCAAAGGAAAGCCGTCCGTGGCCGCGTACGCGATGGGCAATTGCTTTCTTTACTTTGCTTGAAGCGGTGTGGGAGAATGACCGCGTAATCGCGAGGGGCTAGCGGTGTGTGTGACTTTCTGTACATGGGGGTGTTGCGCCGCGACGGGCCGCGTCCGACGCACACACAATCGGGCTTGGGGTCGAAGCGCGACCCGCCGATGGGGCGCCCCGCCCCCGCTTGTGCGGTGATTCGCATCCGGGTTGCAACTATGGACGCAACCTGTTGAAATCGAACGGCTCGGGATCTGCCGTTGGTATCCCGCGAACCGGGATGAGCCCATGTTGAGCCGTTCCACACCGATCGTCGAGTCCGTACTGAGAGGACTGCACCCGGAGTCGATCGACTGTCCGGGGCGGATTCGTGCGCTGCTGGAGAGCGCCGGGCGCGAGCGCATCGCCCTGCATCGCGGACTCAATTCCCGTGCCGAGCTCGAAACGGCGTTCGTCGAATCGGTCGAGAGCCAGCGGCTGATCCTGCGCGCGCCCGACTTCGACAACAGCACGCTCAACGGCCAGGTCTTTCTGAACTTCTACCACCGGGGACGCCCGTACTTCTTCACAACTCGGCGCTCGGGCCCCATGGACGGCGACCGCCTGATCGTCTGCCTGCCCGACGCCATCTACTACAGCGAGCGACGCGACCGCCCGCGCCGCACACCCGACCTCGGCGGCGGGGATCCCCGGCGTGTCGAGCTGGCGTATTCCGATCGAGGGACCGCTCTGGGCTACGTCGAGGATGTCTCGCCCGACGGAATCGGGCTGATCGTACCCGG
This sequence comes from Deltaproteobacteria bacterium, assembly GCA_019310975.1. Lineage (GTDB taxonomy): Bacteria > Myxococcota_A > UBA9160 > UBA9160 > UBA4427 > JAFDDH01. The sequence goes on from JAFDDH010000055.1 coordinate 7,042, forward strand.
GGATGCCGCCCCGGATGGCAGTCGTCCGATTACCGTCCGCTTCCTGGACGGCTCGGAGCGCGGCCGCGAAGCGAAGCTGCAGCTGCGCAACCGCCGGCCGGTGCCAGAGCGACACGGCTGGACGCGGATTGGGCTGGTCCGGTCGGAGTCGGCGGTCGTCGAGCCGATCGAGGTGGAGCAGCGCGACTCCATCCTGGGCGACGTCGATGTTGTGTTGCGACCGCTGCCCGAGATCGGCGGCCACGCACACGTCAATACCGAACCCCAGGTCGTGCGCATCCCGAATGCCGCCGGCGAGGAGATCGTGGGTCTGCTCGACCACTATGGCGAGTCGCGCGGCGCTGTCGCCGTGGTGATGCCGGGCGGCTGGGGCCAGACCAAGGAGGCGCTCCTGCCGCTGGCGCGCACGCTGGTGGCAAGCTTTCGCGCCCACGATCGGCCGATCGTCGTCGTTCGCTACGACGGTGTGCGCAAACGCGGCGAGTCGTATAACGACCCGGAGTGTCGGGTGCCCGGGCACGAGTACCACCACTTCGTTTTCTCACAGGGTGTGGGGGATCTCGAGAGCGTCGTACGCCATCTCCGCGAATCGCCCACCTTCGGCGTTGGTGCGGTGGTGGTGACCAGCTTCAGCGCGGCCGCCATCGAGGTCCGAAAAGCGATTGCGAAGGATCGAGGCGCGCGCATCGATGGCTGGGTGAGCGTGGCGGGCTCGCCCGATCTGCAGTCGATGGCGCGTTCGATCTCCGGAGGCGTCGATTTCGTGGGCGGTCACGAGCGCGGTGCGCGCTTCGGCCTGCAGGAGCTCTTGGGCGTGACGGTGGACATCGATCGCATCGCCGTCGATGCCGTCGCCCACGAGATGTCCTACATCGAGCAGTCGCGGCGTGACTTCGCGGCCATCGATATTCCCATCACCTGGCTGCACGGGCGTTACGACGCCTGGGTGGATCTCGAGCGGGTGCGTGATGTGCTCTCCCACGGCAATCTCGAGCAACGCAGGCTGATCGTCATCCCCAGCGGTCACCGGCTCAAGACCAGCCGCCAGGCCAAGGAGGCGTTCCAGCTGATCGCGCGCGAGGTCAGTCGCATGGCGCTCGGAGAAGAGCTCATGCCAGTGGCTGCACCCGTGCGTGACGTGCGCGTGCTGAGGCTGGCTGAGCAGCTTCGCCGGCCCGATCGTGAGATGGATCTGCGGGGGTTCTGGCGCGACTACCTGATCGGGCGCGATCGCTCGCTCGGAATCGAGCTGTTGACGAGTGGCAGCGCCTATCGGGCGCTGATGCGCCAGCAGCTCGACGCGCTGCGTCTCGAGCCCGCTGCCCGCGTGGCCGACCTGGGATCCGGGACGGGCGCCTTCGCGCTGGCGCTCAAGCGCAGCCAGGACCGTCCAGAAGGGGTGCGGGTCGTCGCCCTGGACCATGTCAAGGAGGCACTCAGTCGCGCGCGCCATCGTCTCGGGTCGGCGACGACGCCGGGCATCGAGGTCATATACGCCGAGGCGGATCTCGATCTCCGCGAGAGCGGGCAGAGAATTCCGGTGGCCGCTGCAGGTGTCGACCGCGTGCTCGCTTCGCTACTGCTCGGCTACCTCGAGCATCCAGATCGCGTGTTGGCTGAGATCTACCGCATCCTGCGCCCGGGTGGCCGCGTCGTCATCTCCACCCTGTGTCGAGACGCGGACATCAGCCGGCTCTATGCGGAGAGCTACGCGGAGCTCCAGGTCGGTTACGCGGGGCACGACCTGCCCGAGCTGCGACGGGCCGATCTCGGGCGGATCGCGCGAAATTTCCTCAACGACGCGGCCCGTATCCTCGAGCTCGAGGAGGAAGGTGCCTTCCACTTCTGGGATCCCGAGGAGCTGCACGCCCTGGTGTCGGATGCCGGCTTCGTCGAGATCGAGACCGGACGGGCCCTGGGCACGCCCCCTCAGGCGGTGGTGCTCTCTGCCACGCGTCCCCGAGAGGCCTGACGGGGCCGCGGGTTCGCCTATAACTCCGCGAGCATTCTAAAGTTTTTCATTCGCAGGTCGATCCATCCGGTCAGCATGAGTCGGACTGATCGGGCGCGCTACCTGGAGTACCGGGCGCACGTCGAGGGTGATCTGCTCGCCCCGGCGCTGCGCAGCGCCGTGCTGATCTTCTTTCTCCTGCAGACCTTCGTCTTCATCCCCGCCGACTACGTTCTCTATCCCGAGCACTTCCGCTTCTTCGTGACGGCGCGGCTGATGCTGAACGCCGCGCTCGGCATGATCTACTTCGGCACCACCTACCGCTACCCCGTGGCCTCGTCGGCTGCGGTCTGCGCCGTGGGGACGCTGCTCTTTCTCACCATGGTGTACGCAACGGGCGGCGTGGCCAGCGGCTATTACGTCGGCTTGATTCTGCTCGTGATCGGTATGGGGGTCCTGGCGCCGCTCGACGCCAGACAATCCGGCGCCATCGCGGTCGGGATGTTCGCCGGCTATGCAGCACTCCCGCTCTACACCAAGGACCCGGTGGCGTTGCGCACCTTCGGCGAGAACATCTTCTTTCTCGGTGCGGCCTGTGTCGAGGCCTGGTGGGCCTGCATGCATATGGACCGGATGCGCTTCGCGGACTACATGCAGCAGCGCGAGCTCGAGGAAGCGCGCGACGAGCTCGCCGAGCTCGACCGCGCGAAGGCGCGCTTCAGCGCCAATGTGCATCACGAGCTGCGCACACCGCTGACCCTGATCCTGGCGCCGCTGGACGCGCTGCGCAGTGGCGAGCTCGGCGACCTGCCCCTTGCCGTCCAGAAGACGATGGCCACCATGCACGCCAATGGCAGGCGTCTGCACAAGATGATCAACAACCTGCTCGACCTATCCAAGCTGGAGAGCAGCCAGTTCGAGATCGTGCGCAGGCCGATGTACCTCGAGCCGCTCCTGGGCGAGCTGGTCACGGGCGCGGGTGCCCTGGCCGAGCGCAAGTCCGTCGAGCTGAGCATGCAGGGCTTCGCGGGGCTACCCGAGATCAACGCAGACGCCGAAGCCCTCGACAAGGTCTTCGTGAACCTGATCGGCAATGCGTTGAAATTCACCAACGAGGGCGATCGCGTCTCGGTCCGCGCGGAACGCCGCGGCGACGAGGTGGAGATCAGCGTCGAGGACACAGGATTGGGTATTCCGCCGAACAAGCTCAATGTGATCTTCGATCGCTTTGCACAGGTCGACAACTCGGCGACACGGCGTCACGAGGGAACGGGCATCGGTCTATCGCTTGCTCAGGAAATGATAGGGCTGCACGGAGGCCGCATCTGGGCAGAGAGCGAGGGCGAGGGCCACGGCACGACGATCCATGTGGTACTGCCGATTGGCGAGCCGGATGAATTGGTCGACGAGGTCGTGTTGCGGGACGCCGCCGGCGCGGCGCTCGCGGTGGGGCGCTCGATCGAGGCCATCGAGGCCGACCTCCGTATCGAGTCGTTCTCCGGGGCGAGCGCGCTGGCTGAGATGGAGCGCAGCGTGGATCGCTGGACGGACGAGCGTGAAGCCGGAGCTCTGCGATCGGACGAGAGCGTCCCGGATGACACCCCGGAGATCCTCATCGCTGAAGACAATCCCGACATGCGGGATCTGCTCGCCATGCTGGTGGGCAAGGAGTTCCGAGTCCGCGTTGCGAAGAACGGGCGTGAGGCTTTGGAGGCGCTGCGCCAGCGTGCGCCGGACCTGGTGCTCTCCGACGTGATGATGCCCGAGATGTCTGGGATCGAGCTCTGTCGTGCCATCAAGGGCGACGAGGAGAGCCGACGCATCCCGGTCGTGCTGGTGACCTCGAAGGCCGAGCGCGAGATGAAGATCGAGGGGCTGGAGCTGGGGGCGGATGACTACGTGACCAAGCCCTTCCATCCACGCGAGCTGCTCGCGCGCGTGCGCACACTCGTTCGCGTGTCCAGCCTGCAGCGCCAGCTGGCCGGGCGCAACGAGGAGCTGGAGACGACACTCTGCGAGCTCAAGCAGGCTGAGGTGCACCTCGTGCAATCCGAGCGCCTGGCCGCGGTCGGCGAGCTGGCGGCAGGCATCGCCCACGAGGTGAACAACCCGGTCAACTTCGCGCTCAACGCGGTTCGTGCCATGGAGACCACCGTGAAAGAGCTGCGCGGCGTGGCCGATGAGCTCTGCGCCATGGATCCGTCCGATCCGGCCGTCTTGGCCGAGCGTCTGCGGAGCCTCCAGGCCAGGGCGCCACATGCCTCGGCGACGGAGCTGACAGACGAGCTCGTCGAGCTCTCGGGAATCATTGGCGAGGGCCTGAAGCGTACTTCTGCGCTCGTGGGCGACCTGCGCGACTTCGCCGTGCCCGGTCGCAGCGGCAAGCTGCGCGTCGGGCTCGATCTCGAGAAGGGCGTCCGTTCGACCGCGCAGTTGCTCTCCTACGGTCTGGATCAGAGCCGCGCCCGCCTCGAGATCGAGGCCGAGCCGGGGCTGCCCACCATTACCGGAGATCCCGCCGGCATCAATCAGGTATTGCTGAATCTCATCAAGAACGCGGCCGAGTCTTTCGGGCCGCCCGGTGGCACGATCCGCGTGACGCTCCGGCGCGTCGACGAAGGTGTCGAAGGTGTTGAAGGTGTCGAGGTGAGCGTTCGCGATGACGGTCCGGGTGTTTCACCGCGGCACCTCCCGGTGCTCTTCGAGCCCTTCTTCACCACCAAGCCCGAGGGCGAGGGGGCGGGGCTCGGCCTCTCGATCAGTCGGCAGATCGTGGACGCCCACGGCGGTCGTCTCACGCTGGAGACCGAGGTGGGCGAGGGAACATGTTTTGTGATCTGGCTCCCGCTGGAGCCGCCGGACACCGCCTCTGTGAAGCGAGACCTCCCGAAGCCGGATCCGAGCTAGACTGCCGGCGTGGCAGCGAAGAAGTCGTCGCGCAAGGCCAGTGCCAAGAGCGCCAAGAAGAAGGCGCCGCGCAGGAAGACCGCCCGACAGAAGTCGGCCGCGCGCAAGCATCTCAGCATACCCAAGGAGCAGCGGGGCCTCGCGGCCGACGAGGTCGCGCTCGCAATCGACTCGCCCGAGGTCGCCCTGCTCGCGGATCAGGTGCGCGCCGTCGGTGGAGCTCTCCTCGGCGCCTACCGCGAGCCACTCTCCGGTCGTCCCATCCTACTGGCCTCGCTACCCATCAAGTCGATCGAGCCGACTCCCTTCCAGCGCGACCTCTCGCCCACGCACGTGAAGCGCCTGGCGCAGAAGATCGAGGAGAGCGGCTGCTTTCTCGATCCGTTGATCGTGGTACCTGGCGCCGAGGGTGGCTTCTGGACCCCGAACGGGCGCCACCGCCTGGCGGCTTCGAAGCTGCTGGGGCTGCGCCAGATCACCGCACTGATCTCGTCCGACGAGCAGCTCGCGTTCCGCATCCTGGCGCTCAATACCGAGAAGGCGCACAACCTGAAGGATCGCAGCCTCGAGGTGATCCGTATGGCGCAGGAGCTGCGAGTGCGCCAGAAGCGCGCGAGCGAGATCGACTTTGCGGCGCAATTCGAGGCGCCCGAGTTGCTGACTCTCGGCCTGGTCTATCAGGAAGCGGGTCGGTTTGCCGGCGGCGCCTACAGCCCCTTGCTCAGGAAGGTGGACCGGTTCAGCGATCGTACGTTGACGGCCAGCCTGAAGGAGCGCACCGGATACGCGTCGCGTCTGCTCAGCATCGATATCGAGGTAAAGCGCATCATCGCCGAGCTGCAGGAGCGCGGCTTCAGATCTCCCTATCTGCGCAACTACGTCGTGGCGCGCATCAACCCCGTGCGCTTCCACCGCGCCAAGAAGGGTGAGACCGAGCCGCCGATGCCGATTGCGGCCGCGCTGACTCGCATGGCCGCGTCGGCCAAGAAGTTCGACGTGGGGAAGGTTCGTGAGGGGGAGATCGCCTTGGTGGCGGCGGTCTCCGGTGGTGACGGCTGAGCGGGATGGCGACGAAGCATCTTACATTGATACGCCACGCGAAGGCGAGCGTGAACCACCGCGGCGGCCGGGGCGACTTCGACCGGCCGCTTGCGGAGCGCGGTGAGAGGGACGCGAAGCGAATGGCCACGCGGCTGGCTGCGATCGGCTTCGCACCGGATCTCTTGGTCTCGAGTGCAGCAGAGCGTGCGTTGCAGACCGCTCACGAGATTGCTGGCCGGATCGATGACCTGGCCGAGTCCATCGTGACACGCGACGATATGTACCTCGCCAGCGCTCGGGCCCTGCTCGACATCGTGCGCGAGACAGAGGCCGGTGTTCGTCACCTCGTCCTGGTGGGCCACAACCCGGGACTGAGTGATCTCTGGGATTGGCTGGTGGACGAGCGCGGAGGCGGGCTGCCAACCGGCGGAATCGCCCGTCTCGAACTCAGCGTGGGCAGCTGGCTGGATGCGTCGCAGGGCGACGCGATCCTGCTCGACTTCGACCATCCAAGACGCGAGCCCAAGCCGGATCGCAGACGCGCCCGGCAGTAGAGGGAGCCGCGCGCTACCAGCGATCCCAGTGCAGTACCTCGTCGACGGGCTTGCGCTTCACCGGTCCGAATTCGCGCGCCGGCCAGCCGATGGCGATCATCACCCCGAGCCGCACCTCGTCGGGCAGAGCCAGTACGTCACGTACGACGGGCTCGATCAGGGTGTGGAAGGTCGTGAACGTCGTGCCGAGCCCCAGCGCGCGTGCGGCGACTATCAGGTTCTGGGCCGCGGGGTAGAGGGCCGCCGGCACCATCTCCTCGATCGGGTTCTCGTAGGGGTACACGACCCGACCGCATACGAAGACGTAGACCGGGACAGCCTCGAAGCCCTCAATCAGGTGCTTTACACCCGCATACATTCGCCGTCCGGCGGGGTCCTGCTCGGCGGACGCCATCGCGTCGATGATGGGACTCATCACGCCGCGGATGGCATCACCGAGCTTCGCCTTGATGTGGGCATCGCGCAGCACCACGAAGTCCCAGCCCTGGCTATTGCCTGGATTCGATGCCCGTGTGGCCGCGTGGATCAGCTTGCGGATTGCATCCTCGGGAATCGGATCCGGCTTCAGGTACCGCATGGCGCGGCATGTTTCCATCGCTTCGAAGGTGTCCATTTCGTGTCGCTCCCTGCCCGTCGTCCTACACGGTCCTCAGATACTAGTCGCCTTCGCCCCGCGTCAGAATGCGGGCTAGTCTTCGCCGCCTCCCCCCACTCCCAGCTGGGATCCAGATGGAATTCCTCCAAATCCTGCCGCCCACCCTCGCCGGGCTCAATCTCGCCAGCTTGACGCTTCTGCTGGCGGGATTCCTGGCGATCCGGAGTGGAAATCGTGAGCGTCACCGCCAGCTCATGCTCGCAAACCTGGGCCTGGCCGCCGGCTTCCTGGTCATCTACCTGACCCAGGTGGCACTGGCCGGTCACGAGCGCTTTCCAGGCGAGGGCGGCCTTCGCATATTCTTCGTCGTACTGCTCACCAGTCATACGATCCTGGCTGTCTCGCTGGTGGGGTTGGTCCCGCGTACCCTCTACCTGGCGCTCAAGGCGCGCTTTGCGGACCATAGGCGCATCGCCCGGATCACCTTTGCGATCTGGCTCTACGTCTCGGTCACCGGCGTGGTGGTCTATCTGATGCTCCACCACCTGCCGTTGGGGACTACACCCGCTTGATCGCCTCGTAGATGGGTTGGAGCGCGCATCGCCTATCATTCGTGGCCCGCGATCGCGTGCCTTGCCGAGGACCAGCGACCCGTGAGTGACGAGAGGACATATGAATTCAAGATCGAGCCGCTTCTCAAGGCGGCCCGGTCGTCTGCGGGCCTCGACGACTTCGGCGATGACCGCTTCCGCGAGGGGCTGCAGGTCCTGTGCGAGATGCTCGACACGACGGCGGGTCTCAGCGCTTCCGGACGCAGGTCCAATTGGAAGCGGCTGGTGCGTCTCCTCGCCACCCGGCTGCGCGTCCAGGATGCGTTCAAGCGACATCCGGAGATCCAGGAGAGCCAGATCCGGCGGCCGATGTTCCTGACCGGGCTGCCGCGGAGCGGGACCTCCGCCACCTTCAATCTTCTCGGCAAGGACCCGGCGGCAAGGCCACTCCTGCTCTGGGAGGGGACGTTCCCCGATCCGCTCGAAGGGCTCGAGCCGGGCCAGCCCGATCCGCGCCATCTGGCGATGCGCGCGCACTTTGCCGCCTCGCGCGAGAAGAATCCTGAATTCACGAAGATCCACTTCGCCGATGCGGATACGCCGGAGGAGTGCGTGATCCCGATGGCGATCACATTCGAGAACGTCCACAACGGGATCGAGGTCCTGATGGAGCCCTATCGGAGCTTCTTCCTCGATCTCGACTTTCATCCGCAGTACGCCTACTACCGAGAGCTGCTCAAGATGCTGGACTGGCAGCGCCCGGGGCAGCGTTGGCTCCTGAAGTCACCCGCGCATCTCTGGGCGATGGACGTGCTGGTAGAGCTCTTCCCCGACTGCTGCATCGTGCTGACACATCGGGACCCCGTCGAGGCCGTTGCCTCGTATGCCAGCATGATGGAGACATTGCTGCAGACGAACGGCTGCACGCCCCAGCCGGATCTCGGAGAGCGGGTCCTCGACTTCACCGCCACGTCACTCGAGCGCGGCTACGCGGTGCGCGATAGCTCCGATCCGAAGCGCTTCATCGACGTTCGCTTCGATGACTTCATCGTGGACTCCATGAGTTCCATCCGCCGCATCTACGATCACTTCGAACTGGAATTGAACGAGGCGGCCGAGCAGGCAATGGAGGAGCACGTGCGCGCCAATCCGCGCGGCAAGCACGGTGCTCACGAGTACGACCTCGAACGCTATGGGCTCCGCGAGGAGCAGATCCGCGAGCGCTTCCGCTGGTACATCGAGCGATTCGACCTGGCATAGCGACCTGAAATAGCGATCTGAAATAGCGACCTGAAATAAAAGGGTGAGCAGCGAGGCGGGTCAGCCGACGACGGGCGCGTCCCCGAGAGATGCTGCATCGTTGGTGGTGGGGACTAGAGATCGAGAGGGGAGGAAGGCAATGAAGCCCGAGGAGTGCATCCTCTACAGCGGTGCTGCGGGAGGCGCCGAGGCGGCCTTTGGCGAGGCCGCCGAGCGGTGCGGGATCGAGGAAGTGAACTTCACGTTCGAGGAGCATAACGACGCCCGCCAGCGCGGCATCCGCGTGCTCACCCACAGAGAGCTCGAGCACGGGGACGTCAGCCTCGCCTATGTGAGCAAGCTGATGAATCGCCGCTACAAAGACACGCCGCTCTTCAAAAAGGTCCTGCAGAGCATCTGGCACCAGGTCAATAGCGGCCAGGAGATCTACGTGGTGGGGCGCATCCTGGACGACGAAACAGTGAAGGGCGGAACCGGCTGGGGCGCCGAGTTCGCCAAGCTCTGCAACAAGCCACTCTACGTCTTCGACCAGGAGAAGAGCGGCTGGTTCCACTGGGCGGGCGAGGGCTGGGAGCCGGATCCTGCACCCACGATCACGCATCCCCAGTTCACTGGAACGGGCACGCGCTTCCTGGAAGACAACGGTCGTGGGGCGATCGAAGATCTCTTCGCCCGCTCCTTCCAATAGCGCCGACCTTCCCGAGGGCCGCGTCTGATCTGCGAGTGCGAGCCCGATTCGTGGCTTGGCGGTGGACTGTGCAGATGGCCCCCCGACGGCTACCGGGTGAATTCCATCACTGCAAAGCCATCGGCGTCGGCATCGCGCAGCTCTCTCGGGAGTACGCGGAGGATCTCCTCCTCGATGGCGTCGACGACACGCGCACCGAGTACGGACCGCCGGCAGACCAGCGAGACCTCGCGTGTGGGAATCGGAGGCTCGAAGTGTCGCACCAGCTTGCGCTGCGCGCCGGAGAGCTGGCCGACGGCCAGATGCGGCAGCACCGTATAGCCGCCGCTCGAGAGCACCATATTCTTGAGCGTCTCGAGATTGCCGCTCTCGAAGCGGATCTGGCCGTGCATCTCGCTCGTCCCCTCACGCTCGGCACAGATCTGGAGCACCTGCTCGCGGAAGCAGTTTCCCTTGTCGAGCAGCCAGATCTCGTCTAGATCCAGGTCGCGTTGAGTGACCGATCCCTTGTTGGCCAGCGCATGATCGGACGATACGAAGAGATGGAAGGGCTCATAGAAGACGGCGCGCTCCACCAGCTCGTCGTCGTGTAGAGGCGTGGCCATCAGTCCGGCGTCCACTTCGCCGTCCTTCAGTCGCTCGATGATGTCGTCGGTTTTCGTCTCCTCGAGGACGAGGTTCACACTCGGGTAGTCGTGCGTGAAGGACTCGAGAAAGAGCGGCAGCAGGTAGGTCGAGATGGTCGGGATGACGGCCAGTCTGAAGTCGCCCGCCAGCTCGTCGCGCGTGCGCCGAGCAACCTCCTCCAGTCGACGGCTCTCGCGCAGCACCTGCCGGGCCTGCTCGAGGATGCGTGCCCCGTCCTGGGTCGGCAGGGCCGGGCTGCGCGAGCGATCGAAGACGATCACACCCAGCTCGTCCTCGAGCTTCTGGAGCTGCATCGAGAGCGTCGGCTGCGTGACGTGGCAGGCCCGGGCCGCCTTTCCGAAATGGCGATGGTCGTCCACGGCGATGAGGTACTCGAGTTGGGTGAGCGTCACGGGGTCTCCGGGCTGGGGCTGATCGAGATGCACTATCGTATCATCCGCATGGATCGAGACTCACGATGTAACGGCTCCGGCTCCTGGCGGCTCTCACGCTGGAGAGGTCCGAGAGTCCAGAGCCGGGAGCAAGCATGAGTGTCGCGACGCCGCTTCGGATCCACGTCTTCGCGATCTTCGTGTGTGTTGGCACGGCGCTGCTCGCCTCGACGCTGGCCGTGGCCGCCGAGCCCGATTGGGCCTCACTGGCCGACGTGAAGCAGATCCATGCGCTCACCAAGAGCCAGGAAGGCAAGCTGCGCGAGACAAAGATCTGGCTCGCTGTCGTCGACGGCCAGGGCTATCTCCGCACTTCGAGGTCGACCCGGTGGGGCAAGAACGTGGTGCGCGACCCGGAGATCGTCGTGCGCATCGAGGATGTCGAGTATCCGGTGCACATCACCTTCGTGGAGGATGATGCGCTGCGCGAGCGGGTGATCGATGCCTTTCGGGAGAAATACGGTGGCGTGGACTGGTGGCTACAGGTCTTCCGCGGCCGCAGCCCGCAAATCATGCGCGTCGATCCGCGCGCCCGGGACTGAATCGTCGGGCTCGAGTGGTTGACGAGGCGATCCGCGGCACCCCAGCGAGAGGCGAAGACTCGAGCGTTCCGTGCTCTCTCGTCGTGGTAATGCCCAGGGAGCCGTGGCGGGTCGCGCGACGGCGGCGAGAGGACGAGTGGCCCCGAACAGTGATACGCGGCAGAACCAAAATCTATTGTCGTGTAGAGGTGTTTCGTTTATCGAACGACTTCGGCGCGAGACTCGCCTCAGCATGGTTCCGGCGGGGGCGTGCATTGGTTCATGCAGTTTTCCGAATACGCCTTGGTCTTTTTTGTGGACAAGAGTGATGAACATCGTTCACGATAGTGGCCAGCCGTGCACGGGCTGCAGTCGCGGGACAGCGAAGCGCCCGGCACCGGGAAGGGGATTGGAGCTAGACCTCGGGGCGAATTCAGACTGGAAGCTGGCAAGTCGTTCACAATGTGTTCAAGCAGGCAACACCCGAGCGGTCACTCCACCATCTATCTAGGTCGGCGTTTGGCCGAACTCCCGATCCCACGCGGGTCCGTGCACGGCTACCCCCGACCCGCGCGCTCCAATCGGCGGCGGAAGTCATTGATTCACAAAGGACTCTCCGCCCTTTGATGCATGCCGGGGGCGAAACCGCGCCGGTAGTGTCTACTATCGGGGCGTGGCCGTGGCTCTCCTCTTCGTCATCGCTCTACTCACCTGGGTTTTCCTGCGCCTACGGCCCATGCTCGGCCAAGCGCATTTGCGCCGCCTCGAGCGATTCCACGCCTCGCTGGCGGCGGACCGGCACAAGGTCGTGGTCTGCATGGGCGACAGCCTCACCCATGGCAACGCCAGCTTCGACTCTGTCCACGAGCTGGCGCGCCGCCTCGAGCCGCCCGGCTACACGATCCTGAATGCCGGCGTCAACGGCGAGCTCGCTTGGAACCTGCTCCAGCGCGTCGATGCCATAGTGCGCGCCGAGCCGGCGTACGTGGTCCTATTGGCTGGCACCAACGACGCACGTGCTTGCGAGAGCGAATGGGCGGCCCGGGGCTATGTCCGGCGCATGAAGCTGCCGCAGAGTCCGGACGAGGAGTTCTTCCGCGAGAGCTATCGGATGCTGCTCGACGCCCTGGCCGAGTCCGAGTGCACGCGCACGATCCTGGTCACGCTGCCTCCGCTGGGCGAGCGGACCGGCGAGCCCATCGACGACGTGGTCGCAGGCATGAATACCTTCATCGAGCAGGAGGCGGCGACGCGCGGGATTCAGTGCCTGCCGCTCCACACGGCGCTCCAGGATGTGTTGGTGGCCGAGGAGGGTGACGAGCGTCCGGCCTACGACGCGCAGCGATCCGAGCGTCTCGCCATCAAGGCGATCTTCCAGCGCTATCTACTGGGCTGGAGCTGGGATCGCATTGTCGAAAGCAACGGCATGACGCTGCTCACCGACATGATTCATCTCGGCGAGCGAGGCGGGTGCATTGCTGTGGACCTGGTGGAGGCCGAGATCAAGGGCGTGCCCGCCGTCGACTGCTGACGAAACACTCCGCAAGAATCCGTCCAGTATGTGATCGACGCCACGTGTGATCGTTCGAGTTGCACGCACCCCTGCCAACTCGAGTCGGGTGAATCCCCATTCGCATGAGGGTCTTTCCTGTGATCGGGCACACACCGGTTCGGGAAAAGTGCGCGCTGCGTTGGTGTATTCGATGCAAAGCGAGTCGTCGTCCACATTGTAGTGAGCGCAGTCACGCTTGCTCTTTGCTCGGGCCCCGATCAACCGCGTGCTGTGATGAATCGAATCCACGCTCTCTGGTCGCATGCCCGATCGCGTCTCGCCCTCGCGTCGAGTGCCGTGCTCATCTTCGTTCCGATCGCCTTCGCGCTGGTATGCAGTACATCGGCCGAGGCGAAGTCCCTCGACGATCCCCTGCGCTGGACTCTCTCCCCTTCGGCCGATGTTGCGGGTTATTGGGTGCACATGGGGCAGACCTCGGGCTTCCGCGCGTCGGGCAGTGGCGTTTCTGTCGATATTGGCCAAACCTACGATCTGATCGGCGATACGGCGCACCGTCGACTCGGCGATCTCATGACCGAGAGCCGCTATGTGGTCATGCAGGCCTACGACAGCGAGGGCGCTCGCTCGGTCGATTCCAATCAGATCTACGTCACGATCGACGCCAGCCCCGAGTGCGTGGTCGACACGGACTGCCTGGACGGGGATCTATGCAACGGCAACGAGAGCTGCGTGGCCGGGAGCTGCGTGGCGGGGACGCCGCCGGTGTGCGGCCCGGGCAGTGCC
>JAFDDH010000200.1 GCA_019310975.1 Deltaproteobacteria bacterium
TGAGCTTCCGGATCCATTCGTCGTTCCGAAGATCGCGGGGCGAGGGAGTCGGACGCGGAATGAAGCGTCGCACCTCCCGAGTCTCGCGGTCGGGGGTTCGCGAAAGGAGGAGCTGGAAGAGGTTTACCCCCGACGCACCGTCGATCATGCAGTGATGAAACTTGTTGACAGTAGCAAAGCGATCCCGCTCGAGGCCCTCCACGACCCAGGTCTCCCAGAGCGGTCGCGACCGATCGAGAGGGTGCTCCATCAGCCGTGCGGTGAGGAGCCTGAGCTGTTCGTCCGTACCGGGCCGCGGCAGACTCGTGTGACGGAAGTGGTAGTCGAGGTTGAAGTGATCGTCATCCACCCAGACCGCGTGATCCTCTCCGGGGATCCACACCAGCTTCTGCCGGTAGCGTGGGATCAGATGCAGGACGGATTCGGTGAGTCGCTTGATGGCCTCGAAGTCGATACCCCCATGCTCGTTGCGTAGGCAGCCGGCCTCGAAGATGTTCGTGCCGGCACCATGCATCGGAAGCGCCGGCGTCTCCCAGACCAGGAAGTCATTGTCCTGGACCGATAGTCGTTCGTACTGATATCGCGACATCGGATTCGTCTCCTCGCTCGTGCCCAGCTCACGATGCGCGCCAGACCGGACGGCTTCTCGGACAGTCGTGGATCACGAAGTGGGGCCGATCACGCATCGTGTGGGCAGCAATGGGGCTAGCACCCTTCCTTCTGGGTATCGTTCTCGGCTTTGAGCCGGAGTTGAGGCGGCAAACCTCATTCGCTCGCTTTGGATTGCCAAGAAGTCAGCGGAAGAGCGAGCATCACCCATCACTGGGACAAGTTTACCACGCCGCTCTGGATTCTCGAAATGATCGTCCAAGATGTGTGAAATCACAGATCCGGCCGTACATCGTCTGACCGGCTTCGACGCCAGCAACGATGGATCGCTCTCCGACCGCCCTACTCCGGGGTGTCGACTACCAAGTGACAGAGTCAAGCATCGTGCTTCGATCGTTGTGACGATGTCCTCCGCATGTTACAAGTGACCGAGCTCGAAGCCTGTGCCGATTCCTTCTCTGGCTCGAGCGCAGGAGTTCGGAAGCTTGGGACGACCCGCCGCGGCGAGCTGGGGCTTTGCAAGTGATCTCGACGATATCGCCGGCGAGGTGGCCATCGTCGGTGTCGGCGAGGCCGAGCACTCGAAGGCATCGGGGCGCGGCTCTCACGAGATCGCCGTGGAGGCCATCGAGGCCGCGCTGGCCGATGCGGGAATGGAGATCGCGGACATCGACGGCATCATGTTCAGCCCGGCGATGGGGGATCAGCTCGACGAGCAGGCGTTTCGCGAGCGATTCGGTGTTCAGCATGAGCTCTGGACGTCGCACCAAGGAGGCGGCATGGTGTGGGCGGGCACTGCGCCTCATGCTGCGGCACGAGCGATTCGAAGTGGCGCAGCGAGCACCATCCTGAACGTCTTCTCCGTCGCCTGGGCGACCCAGCGATCGAGCATGACCGGAGGCCCTGGGCAGTTCCACGCCGACGAGCAGTTCAAGGCGAACCTCGAGATCCCCTTCGGATGGTTCCCTCAGCCGGTGTACTTCAGCACCATCGCCAGGCGTCACATGGCCGAGTATGGCACCCGCCCGGAGCAGCTGGGCTCGGTCGCCATCTCCGCGCGGCGCCACGCCAACGGGCATCCGGGGGCGGTAATGCGAGACAAGGCCCTGAGCCTCGAGGACTACCTGTCGCGCCCGATGCTCGCGGATCCCCTGCGCGTCGAGGACTGCTGCCTGATCTCAGACGGCGGGGCGGCCTACATCATGACGTCCACCGAGCGGGCTCGGGATCTCGCCAAGACACCGGTTGTGGTCTCGGGAGTCGGAGAGGGCCACTCCGGATCGGGCGCCTACTGGAGCCAGCAGGGTGACTTCACCGCGACACCCCAGGTCTTCTCGGCTCCACGCGCGTTCGCGATGGCCGGCATTGCGCCCTCCGACGTGGATCTCCTCACCCTCTACGATCCGTTCACGATCGTCACCCTGATGCAGATCGAGGACATGGGCTTCTGTGACAAGGGCGAGGGAGGCGCATTCGTTCAGGGCGGGCGCCTGGACTTCGATGCGGGTGGACTCCCGACCAACACCCACGGCGGTATGCTCTCGCACGCCTACGTGCTGGGCATATCGCACGTCGTCGAAGTGGTGCGACAGCTGCGTGGAGAGGCCGCCAACCAGGTTGCGGATGCCGAGATCGGCGTGTACGGTGGCTACACTGGACATATGGCCAGCACTCTGGTGCTCACGACAGAGTCTTGAGAAAGTCTTGAGAAACTATTGAGAGAGGCATGAGGGCGGGCTTTCCGTTACCGGACGTGAACTGGGAGCCGACGCGCGGATTCTGGCAGGCCGCGCAGCGTCGTGAGCTGCAGATGCCCCGATGCGAGCGCTGCGGGCTGATCAACTGGTATCCCCCGCCCCGCTGCCGCGCCTGCGAGTGCGAATCGCTCGGCTGGAGCTCACTGAGTGGCCGCGCCACCCTCTTCTCCTGGTCCCACGTGAGCCGGGCGCTCTTCGATGGCTATGCGAGCAAGGCGCCCTACATCACCGGCCTGGTCGCGTTGGAAGAAGATCCACGGGTTCGCCTGGTGACCCTGCTCGTGGATTGCCTCCCGGAGGATCTGACCATCGATATGCCCGTGGAAGTGGTCTTCCGCGTGCTCGAGTTTCCGGATGTCGAGGGCTCCGTCATCGCCCCCATGTTTCGACCTCACTCTTGACTTCGCTGCCCTGCATACACACCTCCGGCTCGTTCAGCTGGTACGATTGAGAGCGGCGGTCGAGCAGCGGCCGGCGCGGCTGCACCCGGGCGACGGACGAGCGGAGAGGGGGGGATCGATGCACGGTCTGAAGGACATTCGCGTGATCGACTTCTCGACTGCGATTGCCGGTCACTACGCGACCAAGCTCCTCGCCGATGCAGGGGCCGATGTCATCAAGGTCGAGGCACTGGCCGGCGACCCGATGCGCAGCTGGTCGGCGTCCGGGGGTGAGTTCGAAGGCGATTCGCCCTTCTTCCAGTTTCTCAATGGATCCAAGCGCTCGGTCGTCGGCGAGCCGGCGGATGATGCGGTGCAGGATCTGATCGGTGACTCCGATCTGGTCGTCGAGGATTGGACGGCGGGGGCGCTCGATGTCCCGGCGCTTCGCAAGCGCATGCCCCACCTGGTCGTGCTCTCGATCTCCCCCTTTGGCCGCACGGGCCCGTACGCGAATCGCCCCGCAACCGAGTTCACGATTCAGGCCGAGTCCGGCTCGATTGCCGGGCGGGGCCTTGCCTCCGACCGGCCCTTCATGGCAGGGGGCCGCACGACGGAGTGGATCGGCGGAACCTACGCCGCGGTCGCAGCCCTGGCCGCGTTGCAACATGCACAGCGAACGGGCATAGGGGAGTACGTCGACTTCTCGCTGCTCGAGGTCATGAACCTCGCATCGACCGTGTTCGTCGATCTGATGATCGCGCTGATGGGCGTCACAGAGCTGCACGGACCCGGTCGCTCCATCGAGATCCCCTCCATCGAGCCCACGCTGGATGGATGGGTCGGCTTCAATACCAACACCCGCCAGCAGTTCAACGACTTCCTGTTGCTGATCGAACGAACGGATCTCCTGGAGGACGAGGCTCTGGCGAGCGTCGGTGGACGTCAAGCGAGAATGGACGAGTGGAACGCGATCGTCCGAACCTGGACGACCAAGCACACCACGGCCGAGATCGTCGAGCGAGCGAGCTTGCTGCGAATCCCCGTCGCGCCCGTGGGCAACGGACGGAGCGTGCTCGAGCACGAGCAATTCGTGGCACGCCGGGTCTTCGAGGAGAGCCCGCATGGCGGATTTCTGCAGCCCCGCCCTCCCTACCGGATGAATGGGGCGAGGGTCGGAGAGCTGGGGCGCGCACCACTGCTTGGCGAGCACAGCGGAGCCATCGAGCCAAGGACGCCCCGCCCTACCCGGCCCACCACGACGCGGGCTTCGGGGAATGCGCTTCCACTCGAAGGCATACGCATTCTGGATGCGACGGCGTGGTGGGCGGGGCCATCCGCCACCCAGATGCTCGCAACGCTCGGTGCCGACGTGATCCACCTCGAGTCGATTCAGCGACCGGACGGAGGCCGTCTGGCGGCGGGAGCGCTCGTCAAGCGCGACGCCTGGTGGGAGTGGAGCGGGCTCTTCATCGGCACCAACTCGAACAAGCGCTCGCTGACCCTGGACCTCGGCAATCCAAGGGGATTGGAGCTGGGCAGACGGCTCATCGGCCACTGCGACGTGGTGGTGGAGAACTTCTCTCCCCGTGTCTTCGAGGGGTTCGGGCTCGACTGGCCGGCCATCCACGCGCTGAGCCCGCGCTGCCTCTTCGTGCGGATGCCCGCGTTCGGGCTCGACGGCCCGTGGCGAGACAATGTGGGCTTCGCCCAGACCATGGAGCAGATGACCGGGCTCGCCTGGCTGACTGGCCATCCACACGATCAACCGCGGATCCAGAGGGGCCCCAGCGATCCACTCGCCGGAATGCATGCCGCGTTCTCGATCTGCGTCGGGCTCGCCGAGCGAGAGCGGACCGGGCTCGGGCTCGCGATCGAGTGCACGATGGTGGAGGGAGCACTCAACGCGGCTGCCGAGCAAGTGATCGAGTACACCGCATTCGGCAAGCTGCTGGAGCGAGAGGGCAATCGCTCCGCGAGTGCGGCACCCCAGGGTCTCTATGCATGCGAGGGGAGTGAGAACTGGCTCGCGCTCTCGATCGAGACAGAGACACAGTGGCAGGCCCTGGTCGACGTTCTGGGGCGGCCCGGCTGGGCTCTGGAACCGAAGCTCTCGACGCTTGCTGGAAGACGAGCCGCGCACGACGCAATCGATGCCGAGCTCGAGCGCTGGGCGGCGAAGTGCGATCTACGAACGATCGTGGACGAGCTGATCGCCGCAGGCGTCCCAGCGGCACGAGTCTACGACGGTCGGAGGGGATCGGAGCACCCCCAGATGGAGGCGCGCGGCTTCTTCGAGGCCGTGGAGCACCCGACGGTGGGAAAGCAGCCGATCCCGACCCAGCCCTTTCGCTACGCCAGTCGGCGGCGCTGGGTCCGCATGCCCTCCCCCACCTTGGGACAGCACAATCACGAGATTCTCTCCGAGTTGCTGGGACTGGGCGAGCCGGAGATCGCCGAGCTGGAAGCCGAGGAGATCATCGGCACTTGGCCCAAGGGACTCTGAGAGATCTCGCACTGATCACAACAGGAGCAATGTCATGGCCGATCTATTCGATCGCTACAAAGTAATCGACGTGGATACCCACGTGACCGAGCCGCCCGATGTGTGGACCGATCGTGTCGCTTCGAAGTGGGGCGACCTGGTACCCCACGTGGTCCGGATGGGCAAGACCGATATGTGGATGATCGGTGACAAGCCGATCATGCCGCCGGGCATCACCGCGATCGCCGGCTTCGATGGATTCGTCCCAGAGTTCCCGCGCACCTATGAAGACGCGATCCCAGCCGCCTATGACGCAGAGGCCCGGCTCGAGCACATGGACGCGGAAGGCATCTACGCGCAGCTTCTCTACCCGAACGTCGGAGGGTTCGGATCAGCGCGCTTCCTCGAGCTGAAGGAGCCCGAGCTCATGCTCGAGTGCGTGCGGGCCTACAACGATTGGCTGATCGACTGGTCGAGCGCCGACCCGAAACGACTGATTCCCATCATGGCCACGCCCTTCTGGGATCTGGACGCCGCACTCGAGGAGATTCAGCGCTGTGCGAAGACGGGACACAAGGGCATCCTCTTCGGGAGCCAGCCCGAGAAGTTCGGTCAACCAGCCCTGGTCGATCCCCACTGGGATCCGCTCTGGGCCGTGGCCCAGGACGTCGAGCTCTCCATCAGCTTCCACATCGGTTCCGCGGACAATAGCGACCTGCTCTCGAACCCGACCGGCATCGGGACAAGGACCCACCTGGCCAAGACCTGCACCCAGCTCTTCATGGACAACTCGAACTGCATCGCCGACCTGATCTTCGGCGGGATCTGCCATCGATTCCCCCGACTCGACTTCGTCTCGGTGGAAAGTGGCGCATCGTGGGTGCTCTTCGCCGTCGAGGCGTTCGACTGGCAGTGGCTCAACAATGGGGTCTCGGGCGAGCATCCGGAGTACGATCTCTTGCCGAGCGAGTATTTCAAGCGTCAGATCCATGCCTGCTTCTGGTTCGAGGAGCTCGGTGTCCAGCGCACGATCGAGGTCTTCCCCGACAACTTGCTCTACGAAACGGACTTCCCGCATCCGACATCCATGTCACCCGGGCCCGCAAGCTCGGCGGTGCGACCCCGGGAATACGCTGAGAAGGCGTTGGGCAGCCTGCCGGAGGACTTGATTGGCAAGGTCCTCCAGGGCAACGCCGCGCGGGTCTATCACCTGCAGTGATTCGAACTCGAATGACTCCAAAGTGACAAATCAAGGAGTAGCCATGATTTCACGTATCGTCCCCGTCCTCTTCGGTATCACCCTTCTCGCGATTCCCCCGTCATCGACATTGGCGGGGGATCCGATGCCATCCGAGCAATCGCTCGAGCGTGCCTTTCCGGCCACGGATACGTACTCGCCCTACGCCGGGCGCGACTTTCCCACCCGAGCCTTGTGGGGGGACACTCATGTTCACACCGCGCTCTCCATGGATGCGGGAGCCTTTGGTGCTCGCCTGTCGCCGAGTGACGCCTATCGCTTCGCAAAGGGAAAAGAACTGACGTCGTCGACGGGCCTGCCGGTACGCCTCTCTCGCCCCCTCGACTTCCTCGTCGTGGCCGACCATTCGGACAACATGGGCTTCTTCCCGCTGCTCGTCGCGGGCACCCCGTCGTTCCTGGCCGATCCTGTCGGGCGCCGTTGGTACGAGATGATCCAGGCCGGCGGGCAGGAGGCGGTCAAGGTGGCCGTCGAGGTGATCCAGCACTTCTCGGAGGGCACGTTTCCGCCAGCTCTGATGTCACTGCCAGGTACGATGGCCTATCGCGACACGTGGGAGCAGATCATGACGGCGGCCGACGCCCACAACGATCCCGGTCACTTCACCGCCTTCATCGGCTTCGAGTGGACCTCGAACACAGCCGGCGACAACCTGCACCGAGTGGTGATCTTTCGCGACGACAAGCACAAGGCGAGCATGGTAGAGCCCTACCCCACACTGAAGCCGGCTGGAAGTGACGATCCGCGTGACCTGTGGAAGTGGATGCAGGCCTACGAGGGCAAGACCGGGGGGCGGATCCTAGCGATCGCACACAATGGGAATCTGTCCAACGGCATC
>JAFDDH010000201.1 GCA_019310975.1 Deltaproteobacteria bacterium
AACGAGGACGGCCTGCCCAAGCTCAAGATCAACAATGTCTACAAGGAAGTGCTCTCTCGAAAGGGCGCGCCGAGCGAGAACGCCCGGGACACCAAGAACTACGTCCAGGACAAGGTCCGCTCGGCGATGTGGCTTATCAAGTCCATCCACCAGCGTCAGCGCACCATCTACAAGGTCATGCAGAGCATCATCCGCTACCAGCGAGATTTCTTCGACCGCGGCGTCGCCCATCTCCGGCCGTTGAACCTACGGGACGTCGCCGATGACATCGAGATGCACGAGTCGACGGTGAGCCGGGTGACCACGAACAAATACGTGCACACGCCCCAGGGGATCTACGAGCTGAAGTACTTCTTCAACTCTTCGATCAACTGCGTGAACGGCGATTCGGTGGCCAGCGAGAGCGTCAAGGAGAAGATCCGCAAGATCATTACGCGCGAGAACCCCGTCAAACCGATGTCGGACCAGCGGATCGCCGAGGAGCTGAAATCCGCGAACATCGACATCGCACGCCGTACCGTGACGAAATACCGTGAGGCGATGAACATTCTCTCCTCCACGAAGCGACGGCAGGTGGTCTAGGGGTGCGCTCGTTGCAAGAATTGGGTCAGCAGCGCCCGCTGGGATAGTGGGATAGATTCGGGCCGCCAATCTAGGAGGTGGCATGAAGATCATGGACATCCTGGTCCGGGATGCTGTCATCCTGGATCTCGTCTCCAAGACCAAGGCCGACCTCCTGGCCGAGATGGCTGGGGCGTTGGCGAAGGCGGAGCCCTCCGTCGATGCCGAGCGTCTGCTTCAGGTATTGATCGAGCGCGAGGGTCTTCAGAGCACGGGAATCGGGGAGGGTGTCGCGATTCCCCATGGCAAGATGTCGGGCCTGGATGGCCTGGTGGCCTCCTTCGCAAGAAGCCGCCAGGGCGTCGATTTTGAGTCCATCGACGGCCAGCTGACCCAGCTCTTCTTCCTCCTGGTCGTTCCCGAGCACTCGGGTGGACAGCACCTGAAGGCGCTCGCCCGCATCTCGCGCTTCTTTCGCGATCCGCAATTCCGTCAGAAGCTGGTAGAAGCCGAGGAGCTCGACGAGATATTCGCGGCCATCGACGAGGAAGACGCGAAGTTCTGAACGCGGAGTGCCGGCGTGGAGATCCAGGTTCACGGTGCGCTGGTCGAGGTGCTGGGTGTTGGCGTCCTGCTCCAGGGTCCCAGCGGTGTCGGCAAGAGCGAAATTGCCCTCGAGCTGGTGCAGCGCGGGCATCGATTGGTGGCGGACGACATTGTGCGCATTCGGCGCCAGAGTGACGGCCCGCCGGGGCGAGGCGCCGCCACACCGGATTGGCTGGTGGGTCGAGCGCCGGAATTGATCCGCCACTATATGGAGCTGCGCGGGATCGGCTTGCTGCACATTCCGGATCTCTTTGGCGCCGACTCGGTGCGGGTGGAGAGCCGCGTCGAGTTGATCTGTCACCTCGAGCCCTGGCGCGAGGAGGCCGAGTACGAGCGCATCGGGCTCGAGCGTGCGACCGAGGAGCTGGCCGGGGTGGAGGTGCTCGCTCTGGTGCTGCCAGTACGAGCCGCACGCAGCATGGCGACGCTCGTGGAGGTGGCGGTACGCGACACGTTGCAACGCCGCGCGGGCGTCAACGCGGCGCGGCGACTCGACGCGCGGCTGCGCGAGGGCAAGGACGTCGGTGCCGGGCGCAACGGCGAGGGGGGGGGCGACCGATGAGTAGCGACTCCGCGCACCTCTTCTTCGTGGCCGGTCTCTCGGGGAGTGGCAAATCCACCGCCATGGCCGCGTTCGAGGACCTGGGTTTCTATTGCGTCGACAATTTGCCCGCGCAGCTGGTGCCCCAGTTCCTCAATCTATGTGCCAAGGCAACGCCCCCCATCGACAAGGTCTCATTGGCGGTCGATGCGCGGGAGGAGCCCTTCCTGCGCAGCTTTCCCGATGTGGTGAAAAGCCTCCGAAATGACGGTGCGCACGTCGAGGTGCTCTTCCTGGACTGTGCGAACGAAGCGCTCGAGACACGCTACCGCGAGACACGCCGGCGCCATCCGCTTTCGCCCGAGGGCAGCGTCGGTGAGGGCATCGACCGCGAGCGCAAGCTGCTCGTGGATGCGGCCAGCCTGGCCGACCACCGCATCGACACGACGGCGTTGAATGTCCATCAGCTGAAGGAGATGGTCGCGAGTCTCGTGAGCGGGACGGTGCGGAGTACGGTGGTCAACCTGGTGTCGTTCGGCTTTCGCTACGGTACGCCCCAGAGCGTCGAGCTGCTCTTCGATTTGCGCTTCCTGCCGAATCCCTACTTCGAGCAGGATCTGCGATCGCTCACCGGCAAGGAGGCCTCGGTGTCCAAGTACGTACTCGAGAGCGAACGGGGGCAGTCCTTCCTCGAACGGCTGAAGGACTTCCTCGGCTATTTGCTCCCGCTCTACGATCATGAGGGCAAGGCCTATGTGACGGTGGGCGTCGGCTGCACGGGTGGGCGCCATCGGTCGGTGGCGGTGGCCGAGGAGCTGGCCGGTTGGATGCGCGGGCTCGGCCGGGAGGTCAACCTGACGCACCGCGACGTGGAGCGGTTGCCGTGAATATCGGTGTCGTGATCGTCACCCATTACGGGCTCGGAGAAGAGTTCCTGCAGGCCCTGCGGCTCATCATCCCCGATGCGCCGGACTTCCAATCGGTTTCGATCGATCCCAGCCAGACCGTTGACGAGATGCGTTCGCTGATTGGTGGCGGCATCAAGGACGTGGACACAGGGGACGGCGTGCTGGTTCTCACCGATATGTTCGGTGGTACACCCTCCAACATCGCACTCTCCTTCCTCGAGGAGAACAACGTCGAGGTGGTCACGGGGATCAACCTTCCGATGCTGATCAAGCTGGCCACGCTGAGTGACGAGCCTCCCCTCGACGAGCTCGCCACCTTCATCAAGGAATACGGGCAGCGCAATATTTCCGTCGCGAGCCAGCTCCTGCCGGAGGGCGGCGGCAGTTGAGCGACGTCCCGGAGGTCGAGAAGGAGTTCACCGTAAATTCTGAGCTCGGGCTGCACGCGCGGCCGGCCGGAAAGTTCGTGACGCTGGCCGGTCGCTTCGAGAGCGAGATCAGTGTGGGGCGCGGCGACGAGTGGGTGAACGGCTGCAGCGTGCTCTCGATCCTCTCCCTGGCAGCCGGTCCCGGATCGGCCCTGCGGGTGCGAGCGCGAGGTACAGATGCCGAGCAAGCCGTGCGCGAGTTGGGTGAGTTGCTGGAGACTCCCGACCGGGAGTGAGAGCCCGGCGCGTCGCGACGGCCGTGCGTACCAAGGGGGGTTTCTGGCTCTGGCGCTCTAGCCTACGCTGCGGGCCCCCCAAGATCGATCGGGTCCGTCCGTGCGGCTCGATGCTGTCAATCCGAGAGGAGACCTTCGATGGCGACCCGCTCCGTCTTCACGTCCGAGTCCGTGTCCATGGGGCACCCGGACAAGATGTGCGACCAGATCTCAGACGCGATCCTGGATGCCATGCTGGCCCAGGACCCCAGCTCGCGAGTGGCCTGTGAGACCGCGACGACCACGGGGTTGGTGATGGTCTGCGGTGAGATCACGACGAAGGCGCAGGTCGAGATCCAGCCCCTGGTGCGCAGCGTCGTGCACGACATCGGCTATACGAGCTCGGAGATGGGCTTCGACGCCTCGACGTGTGGCGTGCTGATCGCGCTCGGAAGGCAGTCGCCGGATATCTCGCAGGGTGTGAGCGAGGGCGAGGGTTTGCACAAGGAGCAGGGCGCCGGCGATCAGGGCATGATGTTCGGCTTCGCATGCGACGAGACTCCCGAGCTGATGCCGGCTCCGATCCGCTTCGCCCACAAGCTGATCGAGAGCCACCGCAACCACCTCGAGTCCGGTGAGATCGACTATCTGCGTCCCGACGCCAAGAGCCAGGTGACGGTGGAATACGACGCCGCCGGCAAGCCGGCCCGGATCGACACGGTGGTCCTCTCCAGCCAGCACTCACCCGATGTCAAACATCAGCAGCTGCGCGCGGACCTGATCGAGAAGGTCATCCGGGCCACCCTGCCGGGCAATCTGCTCGACGACGACACCAAATTCCACGTGAACCCGACCGGCCGCTTCGTGGTCGGAGGGCCGATGGGCGACGCGGGCCTGACCGGCCGCAAGATCATCGTCGACACCTACGGCGGCATGGGGCGCCATGGGGGTGGCGCCTTCTCGGGCAAGGACCCTTCGAAGGTCGATCGCAGCGCCGCCTACGCGGCACGCTATGTGGCCAAGAACCTGGTGGCCGGCGGCGCCGCGACCCGCTGCGAGGTGCAGCTCGCCTACGCGATCGGCGTGGCCGAGCCGGTCTCGATCCTGGTGGACACCTTCGGCACCGGTACCCTCGACAAGGGGCGGCTCGAGCAGATCGTGCGCAAGCACTTCGATCTGACGCCGCGAGGCATCGACGAGTCACTCGATCTGCGCCGTCCGATCTACCGCGCCAGCTCCTACCACGGACATTTTGGGCGCGAGGATGCCGGTTTCCCCTGGGAGCTGACCGACAAGGCGGAGGCGATCCGGGGCGACCTGTAGCCGCCCCCTGCGTCCAGGCGGCCCCGTCGTGACGCGATTGCCTTGACCTTGCAGGGACTTCGTGCGATATCACCGCTCGCCATGCAGGCCACCTGGGGGGCAAAGCGGGCTGGTCTCGCGCTGATCGTGTGTCTGGGCGCGGTGTCCGCCGCGCTCGACCCGGCACCGGCTCGCGCGGAGACCCGCTGCAGCCAGGCGATCCGTGTGCTGGTCGCGCGCCCGGCGCGGTCCACCACGCTCCAGATCGAGGGCCATCGGTACCGCTTCGAGCCCAGCGGTGACGGGGTCCGCGTGGACGGGGGTACGCAGGTGGCGCATTGGCGCGGCGGGGGAACGGGTCTTTCGGCGGTGGGCGACGTTCCGGTGCGCGGCATCTTGGAGGTTCGTTCGTCGGGTAGCGGCCTGGTCGTGATCAACGAGGTGCCCCTCGAAGAGTACGTAGTGGGGGTCCTCGCGGCCGAAATTCCGTCCACCTGGGCGTCCGCGGCCCTGGAGGCGCAGGCAGTCGCGAGCCGGACCTATGCGCTCCACCAGGTCCGCGCCCATCGTGGACGCCTCTACCACGTCGAAGCCGACACCCAGAGCCAGGTCTACGCAGGCGCCGAGAGCCCGCCGAGCCTCCGTGAGGCGGTGCGCGACACACGCTGCCAGGTGCTGACCCACGCTGGCCGGCCCATCCTGGCGGCCTTCCACTCGGCGTCCGGGGGCCGCACGGCCAGCGCCCAGGAGGTCTGGGGCCAGGAGCTCGCCTATCTGGTCAGCCAGGAGGTGAGCGACGAGGATGATTCGCCGGACACCTACTGGCGGGCTGGCATCACCCGCACCACACTCGGCCGGGCGTTGGCAGCGGAGGGCCATCGGACGGGTGACGTCAGCGAGGCCGAGGTGCTTGCGCGGTCGCAGAGCGGGCGGGTGGCCCTGATCCGATTCCGCGGGCCGGAGGGAGAGGTTAGGCTCTCGGGCCGAGAACTGCGCCGGGCCCTCGGTGAGATCACGCTCAGGAGCACACTCTTCGAGCTGCGGTCGGATGCCGAGGGCTACGTCTTCGTGGGCTCGGGCCGCGGGCACGGTGTGGGCATGAGTCAGTGGGGCGCTCGTGGTCTGGCGGAGCGCGGCAAGGACTACGAGAGCATTCTGTCCGCCTTCTACCCAGGCACCGCGCTGGTTCGCTGGCCGGGTGATCCCATGCGAAGCGCGAGCGACGGGGCGAGAGAAGTGAACACGAGAGAGGAGCGAGAGGTGGCGATTCGAAGGGAGGAGCGGCGATGACGGGGATGCCCTCCGCAGTTCTGCTGCAGGCCGATGGCGGCGGCGGGGCCGACATGAGTTTCTTCATCATGATGGGAATGATCTTCCTCGTCTTCTACATGCTCGTGATGCGCCCACAGCAGAAGCAGCAGCGCGAGCGCGATGAGATGATCAAGAACGCGGTCAAGGGTGATCGCGTCGTCACCAATGGCGGCATCCACGGTGTGGTGACCGGCGTCTCCGATGACACACTCACGGTGGAGATCGCTCGGGTGAAGGGCGGCGCCCGGGTCGAGGTGGAGGTTGCGCGCTCCGGTATCAGCGGTGTCGTCAAGGCGGACAAGGCGGACAAGGCGGACAAGGCGGACAAGGCGGACAAGGCGGGCAAGACGGGCAAGGCGGGCAAGGCAGAGGGAGGGGGCGCGTCGTGAGTGGAATCAAGCTGAAGGCGGCCAGCGTCCTCGCACTCGTGCTGGTCTTCGGATACCTGGCGCTGGCCAACTTCATCCCCAAGGAGCAGCGCGTCGAGAGCGGATTGTGGCCCGACGATGGCCTGCGCCTCGGACTCGACCTGCGGGGCGGCATCCACTGGGTCGTGGGCGTGAAGATCGCCGATGCGATCACCCACGAGCTCGAGTTCGTGCGCGAGAATATGCGCGAGGTGCTGACGGACGACGGCGTCACGCCCGCCCGCATGTCGATCGAGGACGGCAGACTCAGCGTTGAGGTGCGATCCGACGAGCTCTCGCGCTTGCGCAAGGCTGCGAACGAGACGAATGTGCTCTTCGAGGCGCGGGTCGATGGCCACACGCTCCACTACGGGCTGACCGAAAATTGGACCCAGGAGATTCACGAGCGAACGATGGCGCAGGTGCTCGAGGTGTTGCGGCGTCGCATCAATGACCCGGTGCGTGGCATCCCCGACTCCGTCGTGACCCGCCAGGGCACCGATCGCGTGCTGGTACAGATTCCAGGGGGTCAGATCGACCGCGGCCGCGCGCGCGACCTGCTGAAGTCCACCGGCTTTCTCGAATTCAAGATCGTACTCGACCGCGCGGATAGCATCGAGGCGCTGGAGGCGCGGCATGCCGGCGGCATCGATCGTGAAACGCAGGAGATCGTCACCGAGCGCGATCCCGAGACCGACCAGGTGGTGGCTGCCTATCTCGTCAAGACGAAGGCGGACGTCACCGGTGACTATCTCGAGGACGCGCGTGTTGGCTTCGACCCGCAACAGCGTCCGCTCGTCAACTTTCGCTTCAACCCGGAAGGGGGTCGCATCTTCGGCGAGCTGACCGAATCGAATATCGATGAGCTGCTGGCCATCATCCTGGATCAGAACGTCTACAGCGCGCCGGTGATCCGCAGTCGCATCACCACGCGCGGGCAGATCACGGGGCGATTCTCGTCTCAGGAGTCGGCGGATCTGGCTGTCGTGTTGCGCGCTGGTGCGCTCAGCGTACCGGTCGTGATCGAGGAGGAGCGGACGGTGGGT
>JAFDDH010000056.1 GCA_019310975.1 Deltaproteobacteria bacterium
CCCTGTGAGCAGGGAGCCGGCGAAGGTGAGCACGCTCATCACGACAAAGACCACGCGCACCACCCGGGCGTGCTGCCACGCCCAGAGTGCGAAGAGAACGTGGAAGCCGACGTGCAGGCTCGGCAGTGCGGCGACACCGAGACGGTGATCGAAGGCTGCTGTCTTCCCTGCCCCCGATGCGACCACGGCCCGGTAGTTGGTGATGAGCAGCTCCTGGGCCTGCTCGGCCAGGGGCAGCGAGCCACGCACGCCGGCCCACGTCTCCTCGAATACGAAGACCGGCCCGAGGGCGGGAAGCAGCAGGTAGCCGGTCGCGCCCGCGATCCACAGCAGCACGCATGAGAGGATCACGCGTCGGCGCAGCAGCAAGTCCTCCGAGGCCGCATAGAAGGCGAGCGACCAGATGATCGATGCGAGCCAGACCGAGTACCAGGTGTCCAGCCAGCCCACGAGCGGCGTGCCGCTGAGTAGCCCGATGGCCACCTCGCTCGGTGAGAAGCCGAGATGCACGATCCGATCGATGCGCCACAACGCGGAGTCGAATGTGCCCTCGTGGAGCAGCGGCACGTAGACCTTGACCCAGAAGTACGCGAAGCTGATCAGCCAGCAGGCCAGCCAGAGTCGGAGCCAGAGCAGGATCGACTCGCGCGAGCGGACAGCGCGCACGTAGGGGGCCAGCGGGCGCTTCTCGGACCATTGGTAGTAGCCCTGGAGTGCCAGCCCCAAGCCGAGCGCCGCCGGCAGGACGCGCCCCATGTTGACCACCGTCTCCTGGACGGAGACCGCGGTGATCGGCAGGCCAAGGACGCGAAGCCCCCCGACCGCGATGGTCAGGACCGCAATGGTAATCCACTCGAAGGGATGGAGGGGGATCCGACGCAGCACGGAGTGTCCTCTGCGGGCTCGCGACCCGTCCATTCTACTCCGATCGGGTGCGTTGGTGCATGAGTTGATTCCTACTCTCGGTGCTGTCCTTGATGGGTGTCGCCCTCGAATCTTCTGACCACAGCGCCCCCTCTCAGCATGGTCAGCGCCTCGATGTCATTCCGTATGCGATTGCGCCAGACGAGCCGATCCATCTCATCGGTGGCAGCACGGGACTGTCCCTTTCATCCACCAACACCCACGCGAAGGTTCCGATTCACAGCTGAATGGGTTGGATCGAGCGGTACGTGGATCCACCCGCATGATCGTGCACACTAGGAGAGTTCTTCGGGATCCTGCTAGGGTTTCGCCGGAGGCGGATGATTCCGGGCGTCGTTTCGCACGTGGATCATGCGCTTCCCGGGACTCGGGAGTGCTCTCTCGGGTCAGATCGTCGCATTGATCCTTTGGCGTCGCAGGAGACCGTACTCATGAGTTTCAGTGTTCCGCAGCTTCAGGCCGGCCGAATCGGAGTCCTCGTGTCCGCCGCTTGCGTTCTGCTGATGGCCTGCGAAGAACCGCCGCCGCCGCCCGCGCCCGAGGTCGCGCGCCCAGTAAAGATTTTCGAAGTCGCCGCATCCGGAAAGCGGGGCACCCGGGAGTACCCGGGTCAGATCAAGGCCGGACAGTACTCGGAGATGAGCTTCGAGGTGCCGGGCAAGGTCACCCAGTTCGTCTACAAGGAGGGCTCGCTGGTCAAAGTGGGGGCGATGCTCGCCAAGCTCGATCCCCGCGACTACAAGTCCCGTTACGACTCGGCGCTCGCGAAGCAGAGCTACGCCAAGGCGGAGCGCGACCGCTACAAGGCGATGTACGACAAGGATGTCAAGCCCTACGCCGAGTACGAGCTGCGCCTGCGTCAATACCAGGTACGGACCGCGGATACCCGCGAGGCGAAGAAGGCGCTGGACGACACGGTCCTGCGCGCCCCCTTCGAAGGCGTGATGGCGCGCAAGCTCGTCGAGGAGTTCGAGCAAGTTCAGGCCAAGCAGGCGGTGCTGATACTCCAGAACGACGAGCTGCTCGAGATCAAGATCGCCGTGCCGGAACGCGATCTGGCGGAAAGGAGCGGGGATCGAAGCTCCGATGAAGAGATGACAGGCGCGCTCCGGCCCAGGGTGCAGGTCTCCTCCCTGCCCGGCCGCGAATTCCCGGCGAGAGTCAAGGAGCTGGCGAACGTTGCAGATCCCACGACGCGTACATTCGAGGCGACGCTGGTGTTCGCGAAGCCCGAAGACGCCAACATTCTCGGCGGGATGACGGCCAAGGTGATCATCGATATCCCCGAGACGCGCGAGACCGAGGGCGTATTGGTCCCGTCGATCGCAGTGGTGTCCGGCGGTGAAGGGAGCGGCCGGGTCTGGGTCGTCGATCGGGAGACGCTGAAGGTCAGCTCGCGCGCAGTCGAGCTCGGTGAGCTGGCGGGCAAAGAGATCGAGGTTCACAAAGGCCTGAAGGGCGGCGAGTGGATCGCCGCGTCGGGTGTCCACCAGCTGAGCGACGGGATGACCGTTCGCCGGTACGAGCGCTAGGGGCTTCCGGATGAATCTCGCAGAGTTCTCGCTCAAGAATCGCACTACGGTCCTCGTCCTGACCGCCAGCATGCTCTTCGGCGGCATGATCTCCTTCCAGGGGCTCGCCCGTTACGAGGATCCCGAGTTCACGATCAAAGAGGCGCTGGTTCTGACGCCCTATCCCGGCGCCTCACCGACGCAGGTCGAGCTGGAGGTCTCCGATCGGATCGAGAAGGCGATCCAGGAGCTCGGCCAGCTCGAATGGATCGAGTCGACCAATTACCGGGGCATGTCGCGGGTGCGGGCGCGCATGCTCGATCAATACGACAAGAACGCGCTGCCGCAGGTCTGGGACGAGCTGCGTCGAAAAGTCGGGGACATACAGGGCAATCTCCCACCCGGTGCCGGGCCGTCTGTCGTGAACGACGACTTCGGCGACGTGTGGGGCGTGTTCGTCGCGATCCATGGTGACGAGTACAGCTACGCCGAGCTGAGGGAGGTGGCCAAGCTCCTGCAACGCGAGCTCCTGCTCGTCGAGGACGTCAGGAAGATCGACTTCTGGGGAATGCAGGAGGAGGCGGTCTACGTCGAGACCGATCGCGATCGGATGTCGCAGCTCGGAATTTCGCCAGGCCGCATCGTCGAGCTGCTGCGCGCCCGCAACGTAGCCGCGGATGCCGGTCGAGCGCAGGTGGGGACCGAGTTCATCGCGATCCACCCCAGCGGTGAGTTCATGTCGGTGGAGGCCTTCGAGGGTCTGCTACTGAGCGAGGAGGGGGCCAACGAGCAGATCTTTCTGCGGGACGTGGCCAACGTGCGGCGCGGCTACGTCGAGCCTCCGTCGACGCTGCTGCGCTACGACGGAGAGCATGCGGTCGGCCTCGGTATCTCGACGAAGGTCGGCGGAAACGTCGTAAAGATGGGCGAGCTGATCGAGCTGCGAATGCGTGAACTGTCTGCGCAGATTCCGCTCGGCGTCGAGTTCGGCATCATTTCGCTGCAGTCGGATGCGGTAATTCAAGCCATCGACGGCTTCATGATCAGTCTCTACGAGGCGGTCGCCATCGTGATTGCGGTGCTCGTACTCTTCATGGGGCTGCGCAGCAGCATGATCATTGGATTCGTGCTGGCCTTTACGATCAGCGGCACGTTCATCTTCATGGGGCCAACCGATACTGCGCTCGAGCGCATCTCGCTCGGGGCGCTGATCATCGCGCTCGGCATGCTGGTCGACAATGCGATCGTGATCGTGGACGGTATGCTCGTTCGAATCCAGAAGGGTGCACGTGCGGAGGATGCGGCGATCGAGGTGGTGGGGCAGAGCGCGCTGCCGCTGCTCGGCGCGACCGCCGTAGCCATCATGGCGTTCGGTGCCATCGGCCTGTCGCAGGACTCCACTGGCGAGTACTGCCGCTCGCTCTTCAAAGTCGTGATGATTTCACTCTCGCTCTCGTGGGTCACCGCGATGACCACGACGCCGATCCTGTGCGTGATGTTCCTCAAGGCTCCCGAGAAGGAGGGGGACGAAGAGACGCCTGAGCCCTACGGCGGGGCGTTCTACAACGCCTATCGACTCATTCTGGGAGGAGCCATCCGGGCGCGCTACCTGACCATCGCCATCGTCCTGACTTTCTTTGCGGCGTCGGTATATGGCTTTGGCTACCTGGACACCAGCTTCTTTCCCGACTCGACGCGACCGCAGTTCATGGTCGAGTTCTGGATGCCGCAGGGGACGCATATCGACGACACGGTCGCCGAGGCGTCGAAGGTGGAGGAATATCTGGCCGGTCTCGACCACGTTACCCATGTCACGATGCTGGCTGGGGCGGGCGGAATGCGTTTCCTGCTCACCTATACGGCCGAGCAGAACAACAGCGCCTACGTGCAATTCATCGTGGATGTCGATGATTACGCCATAATCGAACCGTTGACACACGAGGTGGAATCGAATCTCGCAGAGAACTTCCCCGACGTGATGACCTACACCAAGCTCTTCCGCCTCGGCCCCGGTGACGGCGGCCGCGTTCAAGCCAAGATCATGGGCCCCGACCGCCACGTGGTGCGAAGCATCGCCGAGCAGGCGTATCGAATCATCTCTGCCGAGCCGCTCGCCAAGGGCGTACGCATGGACTGGATGCAGCAGGTCAAGGTCATCGAGCCCGTGATCGCGGAGGAGGAGGCCGATGTCGCCGGTATCACCCGGTCGGAGGTGGCGGAAACCGTGCTCGCTGGCTTCGAGGGGCAGCAAGTAGGCGTCTACCGGGAGCGCGACGAGATTCTGCCCATCATCGTGCGTCAGCCCGAGCCGTTTCGCAGTGAGATCAATAGCCTGCAGAACCTGCAGATCTGGAGCACCGCGGCGGCCTGCTTAATCCCCTTCCGGCAGGTGATTTCGGAGTTCGACACCTATTTCGACGACGACATCGTGATGCGCATGAATCGCAGCAAGGCGCTCACGATACACGCGGATCCCGTGGACGTTCCGCCCAGCGTGATGCTCGAGCAGGTAAAGGCGGAGGTCGAGGCGCTGGACTTTCCGCCTGGCTACACGGTGGAGTGGTGGGGCGAGTACCGCGATGGCAACCGCGCGACCTCGGCGATCTTCGGCAGCGTGCCCTTCTTTCTGCTTGCGATGATCTTGATCGTCGTGGCGTTGTTCAACGATCTGCGAAAGCCGCTGGCGATCTTTCTGTGCGTGCCGCTCGCCCTGATCGGCGTGACGGCGGGGCTCCTGATCGCGAATCAGCCCTTCGGGTTCATGGCGATGCTGGGATTCCTGTCACTTTCAGGCATGCTGATCAAGAATGCCATCGTATTGATCGACGAGATCGAGGTTCAGAAGAAGTCGAAGAGCGTGTATGACGCAATCGTGACCTCGGGTGTAAACCGTCTCCGGCCGGTGGCCATGGCTGCACTCACGACGGCCTTGGGAATGATGCCTCTGGTATTCGATGCATTCTTCGTCGCGATGGCAGTGACGGTCATCTTCGGTCTCATCGTGGCCACGCTGCTGACCATGATCGCCGTGCCGGTATTCTACGCGACGTTCTTCGGGGTCAAGAGCCCGTAGGGGAGGACGCTCCCTGGATGCGGCCCGGTGAGGCCTCTTTGTTTCGCCCCAGTGAGGCCTCTTCCGTCGAACCCAGCCAAGCCAGCACCGTCGGTCGCACGTCCAGCTGACTCACCGGATCTTGAAGCGGAGCCAAGGGTGTCGCGCGCCCACCCGTGGTCCAGAGGATGAATGGCACGCGATCGTCCACGCCCGACATCCTGTCGTGAGTTCCGCAGCGCCCGAAGCCCGGCACGCAGCATCGCCCACCTTGACATCCGGGTGTGTCATGGCCGCCATGATCCGAGACCACGACGATCAGCCAGTCCTCCTGCTCGAATGCAAGGCGCCGGCTGGCATCCTGGGCGGCGAAGCCGGGCCGCCCGCGGATCGCCGCCAACACGCGGCCGATGCGCTCGTCGGTGCGATCGAGCCGTTTCGCCCAGCCGGGCGATCCGTAGCCGTGCATATGCCCGATGTGGTCGACCTCGTCGAAATGCGTAAAGACGAGGTCGGCGTCCAGCTCCACGATTGCGGCAATCGTGGTCTCCTCGGCGAGAGCGTCGTCGCCCTGCGTATAGACCCACGCGTCGAGATTCGTCCAGGCGCCGCCGCCCGGGACGAATCCCTCGATGGCGAGCAGGCCCGAAGGTTCGAGCCCCGCCACCTGCGTGGCCTCGGGCCTGCTCACGATTGGGTCACCACCCACCGCGGCCGTCACCAACCCCAGTTCGCGGTGTGCGGTGGCAAGGAGCGTCGGTAGCTCGGCGCTGTGTTTGCGCAGAAAGCTCGTGTCGCCGTTTCGCAGCACCCGATGCTCGCGGCAATCGCGGCCCGTCAGAATATTCGCCCAGCCCGGCGCCGATTCGAAGACCGCGCCCTCGCCGCAATCCGCGGGTCCGCCCGGCACGCGGGCATCCAGGGTCGAGCGTCCTTCATGCGCGAGCTGCTTCAATGTCTTGTAGGGCTGGGTCTTCCTGCGCAGCCCGAAGTCGATCGGCGAGAAGCCGTCGATGCCCACCAGCCAGACCCGGCGGCGACCGCCGCTCGGGCCGGTCGGGCGCTGCGCCCTGGCGGTCCGCACCGCCGGCGCCGCGGGCAGCGATCCCAAGGGCTCGACCCTAGGGCGCAGCGTCTCGGTGATGCTCCAGTCCTCCGCGCAGCCGAGGACGGAGCCCGCCAGGAGCGACGCGAGTCCGGTGGCGAGCATCTGCATGCGTGCGCGCTCGACCGCTCGCGTTCGAGACCCCGGACCTCCGTCAGCGACGGATGCGCGGTCCAGTGCCGCGCAATCTCCTACAGCCAGGGAAAGATTCGCTTGAGGGAGATGATGCGATCGTGCGTCATGCGGGCCTTGACCGCGTCCCAGAGCACCGGAATCAGCTTCTGATCCCACTCGCTGGGATGATCGGGATCGGGTAGGCGCTCGTATTTCTTCATCTCTTCTTGGTAGACGGCGGGCAGGTCGTCGCTGATCCTGGGTTCGGCGTCATCGAAGGAGATCGGATTCGTGTCGAGCACGGCGCGGAAGAACTCACAATCCTCGCTGCGCGACATGTTGACACCGTGGGCTCCGATGTAGTCGATGTGGCTGAGGTAGGGGTAGAGGTTCACGAGATCATGCTTGCGCATGATCTTGTGCTCCATGTTCCCGTCCCAGGACGTAAAGCTCCACTCTCCCCGGATCTGCTCCCAGCGCTCACGAGCGATCGCCCAGCCCCATGGATTGAAATATTGATCGATGCGATAGAGCGAGTGCCGTTCGGTGAAGGGAATCTGGCCCTTGCAGTGGACGTTGTAGGCGCCACACGAGAGCACGTCCTTGTTCATGTCGGGGTTGAGCAGGATCCGGTCGAAACACCATTTGAAGTACTGATAGAAGTTGACGGACGGGACCAGATCGTCTTCGAGCACGATCACACCCTTTGCCTTCGTGTGCTGCATCACGCTGTCGATCACGTAGAAGATATTCGAGGCCGTGCAGTGGATTCGCGTGATCAGCCCGATTCTTGCAAAAAAGGCGAAGAAGGGCTGCGTGTGTTCCAGGTGGATCTTGCGTAGCGGCACCTCGTCGATGAGGCGCTTCACCTCTGGGTTGCGCTCGTCCTGAGTGAAGACGAGCACCGTCTCCTCGATCCCGATGCTCTTGCAAAGACCGTCGATGACCTGTCCGAGGTAGTCGGGCCGGTCGCAGACCGGCATCAGGATGGGATAGCAATCTCCGATGGATTCGAGGGCTGCGCGGTTGCGAGCGATCTGGCGCCGGTTCAAGACCTGGGGCCCGGCGTAGAGCGCGCAGAAGAAGGCGGCGATCGCCAGAAGTGCCAGACCGATGGTCATGAGACGTCGGATTCCCCCAATGGACTTGACGAATGTAGCCGAGCCGAGTGGCGTTTTCCCGCTGGCGGTGCGTAGAGGGCCGGAATCATGCGCGCTCGAGATTCTCTTCGCAGGGCTCGAGGGAGGGGATTGGAGCGCCGATCAGGGCCGCGCGGGGAAGATGCGCCCGCCGAAGACCGTGCCCCAGATCGGGATCTCGCCCAGCTCATCTGCCTTCGTGTCGATTGGGTTGCGCTCGAGGACGGTGAAGTCGGCGCGCTTGCCCGCGCGAATGCTCCCGATCTCGTCCTCCATCTTCATCAGATGCGCGGCATCGAGGGTGATGGCGCGCAGCGCCACCGGGATCGGCACACGCTCGCGAGGCGCCATCACGTTGCCCTCGGCGGTGCGCCGGCTGGCCGCCACCTGGGCGAGCCGCAGCGGGCTGGCCGGCGCCATGGTGAAATCCGAGTGCAACGAGAAGCGCACGCCGCTTCTATGCAGCGCGCCGAGGCGAACCATCTGCGAGGCCCGCTCGGGGCCGAGCCCATGCTTCGCGTAGAGATCGCCGAGCGCCCACAAATAATAGGGATTGGCAGAAACGATGCCGCCCAGTGCCGCCAGTCGCTCCGCCTGTTCGGGCGTCGAGTATCCGAAGTGGTGCAGCGCGTAGCGGTGATCCAGGCGCGGCCGCTCGCCCTGTAGCCGTTCGAGCACGTCGAGCGCGGCGTCGATACCGCGGTCGCCGTTGGCGTGTACGTTGATCTGGTAGCCAGCGTTCCAGTACACACGCGCCGCCGTCAGCAGCTCGGCAGGCTGCATCAGCCACTCGCCGCCGTGGCCGTCGAGGTAGCCGGGCGGCCCCATCTGCATGAGCTGGGAATAGAAGGCGCCGTCGCTGAAGAGCTTCACGGACTTGGTGGGGAAGATCAGGTGCTCGCTGCTGCGCTCGGGTAGCTGCTCGATCACCTGCATGGCGCGCTGGTGACCGAGCTCCTCACCCAGGGCACGCCCATCGGGAAGGAGCACCACGCGAAAGGGCAGGTCGTCGGTCTCCCAGGCCTGCAGCGCTCGCCACTCGGTCTCGAGATCCAGTGTCCCGAACGCGCCGTCCATGATGGATGTGATTCCGCCCGCGTGGATGGCCTGACGCGTCAAGGCGAGACCGCGCTGATAGTGGGCGGGCGCGAGCAGGATCGGAGCCAGCCTCGACAGGGCCAAGCGCATGCCGAGCTCCCAGAAGTGGCCGTTCTCGTAGTCGACTCCGTGGGGGGCGGCGTCTCCATTCTCGGCCCGGAGCTCCAGGATCTCGAGCGCGGCCGAGTTCATGTAGACCTCGTGGAAAGAGCGGTGCCAGACCAGGATGGGTCGCGTGGACGAGATGGCATCGAGATCCGAGCGCGAGATCGGGCCGTGATAGAGGTGGTGATAGCCCCAGGTCATCAGCCAGCCGGTCTCGTCTTGCTTCTCGGCCTCGAGGCTGTGCAGCCGTGCCACGTAGGCGTCGTGTCCGCGCACGCCCTCCACGCTCTGCCCGGGCAGGGTCCACGCGTGCGGCGTCACGAAGTCCATTGGCAGGAGCAGTGCGCCGATGTAGGGGTGCAGGTGCGGATCGATCAGCCCCGGCATCAGATATTTGCTGCGGAAGCGCTCGTCGACGACGTGGGGCCGGTCGGTGATCCAGGGAGCCATATCGCGGGGACCGCCGACCGCCAGGATGCGCCCATCGGCGACGGCGACGTGGGTTGCCTCGGGCCGCGTTGCGTCCATGGTGATGATCTTCTTGGCCACGAAGACCGTCACCGGCTCGCCCGTGTCCGCGCCGGCCGCTACGGCCAGCGGGGCGAGGAGTGAGAGGAGTGCGAGGATGATCGGCCGAATCCGCATGCGGAGCCTCCTCACGGGACGCTATCTCGTTCGCGGTTTTCGCGGTTCTCGATCATCGTGTGTCTCCTCCAATTTCGGGTCGGCGTGTGCCGCCGGCGAGGAGGAGGAGGATCGCTCGAATCACATGATCAATACGATCGATTGATTCTATCATACCATTGGTTTAGACGATGATCGGATCGTGTGCGCAGTGTTGGGGGTGTCTCGGGCGACGGGCGGCGCGCATCTTCTCGCTAGAGTAGATCGCGGCCGGCAGTCGGTGGCGGGACGGAGCTTGGACCAGACGACGCAGACCGCGATCGCGACCACCGTGGTGCTGGCTCCCGCGGTGGCGGGTGCGCTCCTGCTCGGGCTGGGTCGGGCCGGTGAGCGCCTCGCCGGCGCGATCGGGTTGGCGGGCTCGCTCGCCGCGTTTGCGTGTGCGGTGGGGCTGATTGCGTCGGGGTCGGGCGGCGTGCACGTTGCGTGGGACTTTGCGCCCTCGCTCGGCATCGTGGTTTCGTGGCGACTCGATGTGGCGCCGCTGGCGCTGGCCGGGCTGGTGTCCGGTGTCGGTGCGCTGGTGCTGCAGTTCGGGCACGCGTACTTCGGCGCTGGACCAAAGGGGCGCCGCGCCATTGCGACTCTCTCGCTCTTCGAGGCCGCGATGCTCGGGCTCGTGCTCGCCGACGACCTGTTCCTGCTCTTCACGTTCTGGGAGCTGACGGGACTCTGCTCCTTCTTCCTGATCCAGACCGACGCGAGCGAGCGCGATGACACCTTCCCGGCCGCCCAGCAGGCACTGCTCGTCACGGCGGGCGGCGCACTTCCGATGCTGCTCGGCTTCATTCACCTCGGGCTCGCCGCGGGTACCACCAGTCTCTCCGAGCTGACGCGTGCGGATCTCGGCACGGCCGACCAGAACATCGCGCTCGCCCTTGTCCTGGCCGGCGTGCTCTCGAAGAGTGCTCAGATTCCCTTCCATTTCTGGCTGCCGGGCGCGATGGCTGCTCCGACGCCCATCAGCGCCTATCTGCACTCCGCCACGATGGTGAAGGCCGGGCTGATCCTGCTCCTCTATTTCCATCCCTTTCTCGGCGAGAGCGTGCTCTGGAGCCACGTACTGGTGCCGCTCGGTGTCGTGACGTGCGTCTGGGGATCGTGGTGCGCTCTGGCACAAGACGACATCAAGCTCTTGATGGCGTGGTCGACGGTCTCACAGCTCGGGCTGATGACGATGACGCTCGGGCTCGGAACCGACCTTGCGATTCGCGCCGGTGCGCTCCACCTCTTCGCCCACGCGATCTTCAAGGCGGGTCTCTTCCTCAGCATCGGGGCCATCGACCACGCCGCGCACAGCCGCAAGCTCTCGCAGCTCGGGGGCCTGGCCGGCAAGGCGCCGGGGCTCGCCCTGGCGTCGGGGCTGCTGGCTGGCTCGATGGCGGGGCTGCCGCCCTTTGCGGGCTTCCTCTCGAAGGAGCTCGTGCTCGAGAAGCTCACGCTGGCGGATCCCATCGTGGATGACATCGCGGTCCTTGGCATCTTGATCGGCTCGATCGGCACCGTCGCGTACTCGTCGCGCTTCTTCTTCGGCACCTTCTTCGGGGCGCCGAGAAGCGAGGGCGCGGCCCATGCACACGCACCCGGCATCGGGCTCGGGCTGGCGCCGCTCCTGCTCGCTGCGTTGAGCTTGTGCGCGGGCCTGGGCGCGTCATGGACCGACCGGCTGCTGCTCGAGCCCTTCACGACGTCGCTGCTTGGCTACCCGCTGGCGGCCCCACAGCTCGCGCTCTGGCATGGCATCACGATTCCATTCGTGCTCTCCAGCGCCATTGTCATGCTCGGCTACGCGCTGCACCGCTGGCTGGGCCCGCATCCCCTCCCGACCCTCGACCCGGCTTGGCGGGGGCCGGAGCTCTTCGCGTCCGGGTTGCAAGCTTGTATTTCACTGGGCGGCGTACTGAATCGCCTGCTCGCGGGCCTGCCGCCGGCCGTCTATCTGGCGATCGCCCTGGCGCTCGGGCTGGGCGCGGGGCTTCCGCTGGTTTCGGGTCTGTCAGAAATATCCTTCGCCAACTGGCGGTTCGCGCCCGCGGCACTCGTCGGGCTGCAGATCGTCGTGGTCGGGCTCCTGTTGATTCTTCGCGATCAGCTACCACGCGTGCTCGCGCTCACCGTGGTGGGGTTCACGGTGGCGATGCTCTACGGCCATCTGCTCGGGCCGGACCTCGTGCTCACCCAGCTTCTCGTGGACGTGCTGACCACGGTCTTCTTCGTGTTGGCTCTTCGCTTCATATTGAAGGGCGCGAGGCCGGGCGGGACACGCCAGAGCGAATCGGATCTGCGCAGCGGCGTCAGCGCCTTCGCCGCCGCAGTATTCTCGTTGGCCGCGGGGCTCGTGGCCGCTGGGCTCGTCGTGGCGGTGGCGGGAGCGCCGACAGATCGGCGGCTCGTCGAAGCGTACTTCGAGATGGGACCGACCATCGCGAAGGGCCACAATCTGGTGAACGTCGTGCTGGTGGACTTCCGTGGCTTCGACACCGTGGTCGAGACCATCGTGGTCCTGCTCTCGACGATGGGTGTCGTGGCCCTGCTGGCGGGGAGCGAAGCGGCAGAGCCGAGGTTGCTGGGTGAGCGCGTCGTGCCGAGCTTCCTGCTGCAGGAGCTCTCACGGCTGATCGTGCCGCTGGCCGCGCTCTTCGGGTTGGCGTTGCTCTTGAAGGGGCACGACAACCCGGGCGGTGGCTTCGTGGCTGGGCTCTCGCTGGCGGCGGGGGGGGTGCTGGCCGTCGTGAGCATTGGCGAGCGGCGGGCGCGGGCCAATCTCCGGGTCGAGCCCGAGCGGGTGGCCGTCATCGGCGCCTTGGTACTCGGCTCGAGCGTGCTCCTGCCGCTGCTGATCGGTGAGCCCATGCTCACCCACCAGCACGGAACACTGCGCATCGGCGACTTCGAGCTCTACAAGTGGACGACCTCGCTGATTCTCGACATCGGCGTGGTGCTGACGGTGGGCGGCGGGCTCGGTGCCGCTGCGATGCGGCTCTGGGAGGGGCGCGCCCCACGGATCGAGGAGGCCTGACGTGGTCGGAATCGTCGCGATCTCCGCATTCGTACTCACTGCGGCCGGTGTCTGGATGCTGCTTCAGCAGCGGCTCCTGCGCGTGGCGCTGGGAGTGACGTTGATCTCACACGCCGTGAATCTGATCCTTCTCTCGGCCGGATCGCTGGGAACGCGGCCGCCCCTGGTCGTGCCGGGCGCCGTCGCGGCCGAGCTCACTGATCCCGTCCCGCAGGCCTTCGTGCTGACGGCGATCGTGATCTCGATGGCACTCACCCTATACCTGCTGGCGGGATTGGCGACGCGCGCACTGCGCGGTGAGAGCACCGACCTCGATGCGGCGCCGGAGAGCGATGAGGGATTGACGCCGGACGAGATCCGAGCGCAGCTGGGTGGAGGGGGGCAGGGCGCATGAGCGCTTTCTGGCCACTTCTCGTGCCGGCACTGCTCGGCTCCCTGCTCTGGCTGTGGCGACCTTCGGCGGCGGTCTCGCGCGCGGTCTCGCTGCTCGGTGTCGTCGTGCTCGCAGCGTGGATCGTGCAGCTCTTCGCAGCGACATCCGGCGGTCACGTGCTCGTGCATCCGCTCGGTGGCTGGCAGACACCCTACGGGATCACGCTCGCGTTGGATGGTCTCTCCGTGCTCTTCTTGGCACTGCTGATTACGCTGCTCGCGGTCGTACTGCTCGCGCTGAGGCCCGGCGCGCATGGTGACGAGACGGTGCGCCGCGCGCACCCGCTGCTCTGGTGGCTGA
Organism: Deltaproteobacteria bacterium; assembly: GCA_019310975.1. Taxonomy (GTDB): domain Bacteria; phylum Myxococcota_A; class UBA9160; order UBA9160; family UBA4427; genus JAFDDH01. Next base: position 13,485 of record JAFDDH010000056.1, read on the forward strand.
CGTTCGGACTCAGTGGTGCGTTCACGACAGGCGATCTCTTCAACCTCTTCGTGATGTTCGAGCTCGTGCTCGTGGCGTCGTATCTGCTCCTGCAGGTGCCGGGCTCGGCGCGCGCACGCGCAGCGGCGCTGCCCACCGTTGTGCTGAATCTGGTGACCTCGTTGCTCTTCCTGGCGGGTCTGGGACTTCTCTACGGGCTCTGCGGATCGCTCAACCTGGCGGATCTCACCGTCCGGATTGGCGATGCCGATCCATTGCTGCGCCGGGCGGCCCTCGGCATGCTCGTGGTCGCGTTTGCCGCCAAGGCTGCGGTCGTACCGCTCTGCTTCTGGATGCCGGCCACCTATCCCACGCTCTCGGCACCGCTCGCCGCGCTCTTTGCTGGAATCATGGGCAAGCTCGGCGTCTACGCGCTGATTCGCATCCTGCCTCTGCTGCAGAGCGACCCGCTCCTGCTCGACGGTCTCGTGGTGGCGGGCGCTCTGTCGGCCTTGCTCGGTGTGCTCGCGGCGCTCTCGCAATACGAGGTGCGCCGCCTGCTCGCCTTCCACAGCGTGTCCCAGGTGGGCTACATCGTGCTCGGCATCGGGCTGGCCACGCCAGCGGGTGTTGCGGCCGCGATCTTCTTCACGATCCACCATTCGCTCGTGAAGTCGACCCTCTACCTCGTCGCCGACGAGCTCGAGCGCCGCAACGCGAGCCGCGATCTGCGCGCCATGGCCTTTCGCCGATCGGGCGGTGCCTCGATGGCGATCATCTTCGGGATCGCTGCTTTCTCGCTGGCCGGACTGCCGCCCTTCTCGGGCTTCTTTGGCAAGCTGGCGCTCTTCCGCGCCGCCTATCTGGAGCAGACCTGGCTGGCGCTCGTGGCCCTGCTCGTGGCCTCCGTATTCACACTCGCCAGCATGCTGAAGATCTGGCAGTTCGCGTTTGCGACACGGCCCGGCGATGACCAGCCGATCAGCGTGGCGTCGGGCTTCGGCGGGGGCACCGCCCTGCTGATTGCCGCACTGCTGATTCTCGGATTCGGCTTCGCGGCCGGGCCCGCCCACGAGCGATCCGAGCAGGCCGCATTCGGTGTGCTCGAGCCGACCGGATATGTGGAGAGCGTGCTGAGCGCGGATGCACGCCCAGCTTCGCAGGCGGGTGGACGCTAGTGGCTTTCTTCTTCTTCCTGCTACTCACTGGCTTCGCCTGGATGGGCCTGCGCGGAGAAGTCGGCATTGCCGCCTTCCTGACCGGCTGCGTGTTCGGTGCGCTCACGTGGCGGATCGAGAAGGCTCGGTCGAGGCTGCGCTTTGCGCCCGCGCGAGCCCTGCGCTTTTCCGTGGCGGGTGCTCGTGTGCTGGTTCTCTTCCTGGGCGAGCTCGCAATCGCGAATTGGCTGCAGCTGCGGATCGTGCTCGCGCCGCGCATCGAGGTCCATCCGCAATGGATCTCCTTCTACACCGAGCTCGAGTCGCCCGCGCTGCGCGCTCTGCTGGCGGTGCTGATCTGTCTGACGCCGGGCTCGATCACTTGTGAGGAGCTGCTCGAGAGCGATGGGCGGGTGCGGCTCTTTCTCCACGCGCTCGATACGACGGATGCCGAGGCGTTGGTGGCGCGCATCCGCAGCCGCCTCGAAGAGCCGCTGCGGGCATTGGAGCTCGCGTGATCGATCTTCTCTACACCATATCGCGGGTCCTACTGGCCGTCTCGGTGGTACTGACGCTGGTGCGGTTGCAGCGCGGCCCGTCGATCTTCGATCGTGTTCTTGCAGTGGACGCTCTGGCGCTTGCAGTGGTGGGCTATCTGCTGCTCGAGGCACATGGTGCGGTCGGGCGCTTCTATACCGATGCGGCGCTCGGCCTGGCCCTCTTCGCCTTTGTCGGAACCGTGGTGATGGGCTTTCTCTTGGGCCGCGGGGAGTATCCCGATGAGTAGCGGCACCGAGCTCGCGGCCGCGATTGTCTCCTTGCTCGGTGCAAGCTTCTACCTGGCCGGTGCAATCGGACTGCTGCGCCTGCCCGACTTCTTCACGCGCCTGCATTCGCCCACCAAGGCGGCCACCCTGGGCATCATGCTGATCGCGCTCGGCTCCACGATCCTGCACGTCGGCCGCGACGTGGTGGTCTGGTCCGAGGACCTGCTCATCATTCTCTTCGTCATGTTGACCACGCCGGTCAGCAGCCAGGTGTTGGCGCGCGCCGCGGCGGCGCGCGGTGTCGAAGTGGTCGAGGGGACGATGGGGGAGGGGTTACCCGCGCATTCCGGCGGGGAATCGCCGCCGGACGCGACACCCCCCAGCGAGGAGCGCTAGGCGTCGCACGGCGTGGCATCCGCCGCATCGGTCTTCCGCATTCAAGTTCCTGCAGCCAGCTGGCGACTGCGGGCCGCCGTGATCGCGTCGATGTAGGCGAGGATCTCCTGTGTGTTGCTGCGTGGGTCGATGATTCGGGCCAGGTAGGTGTCGATCACCAGCTGCTGGACGCTCGGGTCGTCCGGGGCCGCCAACCAGGCCCAGTCGGCCAGGTGGCAGGCGAGCTGGACATCCTCGCCCGATAGCCTGCGCGCCTCGGCCACGAGCGCAGGCACGCCGCCCGCGAGCCGCGCGATGGTCGCGGCCTCGCGCTCGATTGGAGCCGGCGTCCAATGGGAGGGCAGATCGTCCCACCAGCCGGTGTAGCGCTTGATGACCATCTTCGAGATATCCCGGGCGGTGACGTACTGGACGCCAAGGGCGGGGTGATTGGCGAGGCGCTCGGGTAGCTCCAACGACTGAAAGACCTGATCCTTGCGCAGTCCCGAGTTGAGTCCCTCGATGGTGGCATCCACCACGTATTGAAGCGCTTCAGCGTGTACGCCGAGTACCTCCTGGATCTCGGCCGGGTCCATGATCGCCGCACCGTGGGCCGGGAGGATCGCCTGCGGCTCGAGGGCCGCCATCTCGCGCAGTGCCGCCGCCCACTCCTCTACGTATCGCTGCACGCGCTTGCCGTTGCCCGCGTTGGGGAGGAAGCCCTGGTAGTAGTCGGCTGTGGCGAGCACCTTGCGGCCGGGCACCCAGACGTAGAGCTGGTCGTCGGTCTCCGCAGGATGGTGGACCAGGACGAACTGCTCGCCACCAATCGTGAGCTCGAGTCGATCGCGGAAGGTCCGGGTCGGCCAGACGAAGTCATCGCGCGTCATCGGCAGCTGCTCTTCGGGCTGGCTCATATAACGGGCAATCGACTCGCGCAGGCGGATGTATCGCTCGGTGCGTGCGGGCAGCCGCTCGTGGGCGATGATCTCCGGCTGCATGCCTGCCTCGATGATCGCCCATGTCCCGTAGGCGTGGTCGACGTGGCCATGGGTGTAGATCACGCTGTGCAGGGGTGAATCGCTGACCTGCCGCATGGCGTCCACGATCGCCGGTCCGGCGGGTCCCATGCCCGTGTCCACCAACACCAGCCCGGCGTCGGTTTCGAAGAGAACGGCGTTCACGATCGGCAGTCGGATATGCCAGGTCCTCGGTGCGACCTCGATCACCTCGAGCTCTGCGCGAGCGTCCTCGATCGCATCCGGATCGCGCGAGAACATATTCTGCGCCACGGCCGGTGACATCTTGCCGCCGAAGCCACCGCCGCGCGCGAGTGCCCGCACGATCTCGGGGTTCTCGAGTAGTACGCGCGTCCGGATCGAGAGATCGGTCTTACGGGCCACCGCTCCGACGGCCGCGTGGTGGGCGGTCTGGGTGAGGGAGCGTCCTCTTTCGCTGTGACCGAGCCAGAGCCCGACGAAGGTGAAGGCGATCGCGACGGTCGCGTACCGGATCAGTCTTGCCATGCGCATGGTCGTTTCTCCCGGCCAATAGGGTGGAGCACCCCCTCATCTGGGGCGAGGGTGGCGTGTGGCATGCAGTCTGGTGCAACGCAGAGGGGCACGCCTGATCCAGAATGGATCACTCGATCGGGCGTGGGCTCTCGGAGGAGCCACTGGAGGCGATTGCTCACTGCGTTTCTCGAGTTCTGTAGCGAGCGGCTAGCTCTGATTCCCAAGCCGACTGCGCAGCGTAGTTTAAAGGGCGCTCTGCCGATTGGATGGAGCGCGTGTCGAATCGCGCGGGTCCGGCGTGATAGAATCCAAGCGTCGGAATGAATGGAGGCGTCCCGGTCTTGCCGGAGGAGCTGAGCAAGCGCGAATACGAGGTCCTGGCCGAGCTGTCGGACGGGGGGCGGGTCTCCAGTATCGCCGAGCGGCTCTTCATCAGCCCGCACACGGTGCGCAATCACCTGCGCAATATCTTCTGGAAGCTGGGAGTGCACTCGCAGGCGGAGCTCGTCGACTACGTGAAGCAATACCCCGACGTGCTGGCTGGCGCTGGCCGCTCCGACTCGGGCCAGGCGGACGATTCCGAGGCCCTGCTGCAGCGCTACACCGAGGCGAACGAGCAGGTCTCGGCAGAGCTCGACGCGATCTTCGATCGGCATTGGGGCCCGGACAGTCTTCGCGAGATGGTCCGTGTGGTGCTCCCCCTCGACGAGCAGGGCCAGCGGGCGTGGCAGGCACGCCTCGAGCTCTGGAGCCGCGAGCGCAGGTATCCGAAGCTCGCTGAAAGGCGTTCAGCCGAGATCGCACCCTGGCGCCATCGCATGCGTGAACGGATCGCGGACGCGCAGGCCAGCGGCTGGATTCGAGACGACCAGAGCGCCGAAGAGATCCTGGAGGGCCTCTACGGCATGATCGTCGGCTCGGCGTTGCAGTTATTGAAGGACTACAGCCCGGTCGCCGAGACCGTCCAGCTGCGCCTCGTCGAGGCCTTCGTCCACGATATCGTCGTCGAGGACTAGCGGGCATCGAGGGGCTAGCCCGTGCCGGGCGCCGTCCGCGCTCGTTGGTTGTAGAGCATCTTCATGAGGCGCTCGGTCTCCTCCTTGGAGAGCTTCGAGTAGTCCTGGCCGAGGTCGCCGCCCACCTGCATGGCGCGTTCCACGGCGGGTCGCTTCGCCAGCTCCTCGAGCCAGCGCTTCACGTGCGGGAACTCGTCGATGTCCTGTCCCTGGCGCTCCCACCCGGTCGCCCACGGATACGCCGCCATGTCGGCAATCGTGTACTCGTCGGCGGCCAGATAGGGGTGGTCATAGAGCCGGCAGTTCATGACACCGAAGATCCTATTCGTCTCGTCGTCGAAGCGGCGGATGGCATAAGACTGGTCGCCCTGGCGATCGCCGAGGCGCTTGAAGTGCCCATTCTCACCCAACTTCGGCCCTTGATTGGCCATCTGCCAGACGACCCACTGCACCACATCCCAGCGTGCGTGCGGCTCGCTCGGCCAGAATCGGTCGGTCTTCTCGGCCAGGTACATCAGGATGGCGCCCGATTCGAAGACCGAGAGCGGCTCGCCGCCACCGAGGGGCGCGTGATCCACGATGGCTGGCATGCGGTTGTTGGGCGAGATCCTGAGGAACTCTTCGGTGAACTGGTCACCGCGGCCGATGTGGCAGGGCACGACACGGTACTCGAGCCCGAGCTCCTCGAGCAGGATCGTCACCTTCTTGCCGTTCGGAGTGGGCCAATAGTGGAGATCGATCATACTCTGCTCCCGTCTGATCACTGGACTTTCGAATGGGTCACACGCCCCGGCGCCGATCGCCGTGGCGATCACTCGTCGCCGTGGCAATGCATGCAGGAACCGGAGACCCTGCCGGCCAGGTAGAAGCTCGGCGGCTCGACCTGGACGGCTCTGCGTGCGTTCGCGACGTCGGCGCGAAAGCGCCCAATGTTGCGCGCAACCTTGGGGTGGTTGGATGGCCAGTCCTGCGGGCCGAGCTCCTTGCTGATGGCCTCCATCCGCGAGAGGATCGAGATGACCTGCACGCGTACGTTCGCATCCGGTACCCGGCCCTCGTTCAGGGCACGGTCCAGCGAACTCACCTCTGCGGCCAGCCTCCACATGGTCGTCGTCAGCTCTTCGTCGCTGATGTAGTTGAAGTCGGGCGGGTAGGTATGCCTGCGTGTGCGGTCGAGCAGATCGCTGCTGCAGGCCCCGAGCGAGGCCAGCAGCAGGGCGAGGCAGGCGACCGCCGTGCGGTGTGGGTGGGAGTTGGGGGGCTTCGGGTCCACGCGGTGCTCCTCGAGGCGGGGTCGGTGCAGGCTGAACGGCATTCTCGGGCAGTCCGTTCCGGAACGCCACGCGGAGTCTCGAGCATGATCATTCGACCGCGAGACCGGTGATATGGCGGCGCTGCTGCGAATCGGCTTCGCCATTCTCCGCAGGTCGACCCGGGGGCTTTCCATCAGGGCCCCCAGGACGTAGAAGTCGTAGAATACGGGTCAAGCCACACGGCCGCGATCGGAGCCGGCGAGCCGTGGAAGCGGGCACCCCGGCCCGTGTCCGTTCACGCGGCGTGACGGATCGGTCGAGGGCTCTGGACGCCTTCTGGAGCGGCTCATGATCCGGGTGCGCATCGCAGTCTGGTTGACCATCGCAGTCGCGGTGTGGGCGTCTGTCACGCTGGCTCGGTCCGCGCACCCAGGGCCGGCGAATCTGCGCAGGAGGCTCGGCGCGCGGCTCGCCCGGGTCGCGCTCGCTGCTTTCGTCCTGCTCGTGGGCACGAGCACGACGCGCGCGGCACCGTGCGCCCCTGTGGCGTCTGCCGTGGGCGTTGCAGCGGCCGCGCCCGACGTACCCGCACCCGGCAGTGCCGAAGCCATTCCGGCTCCGCTGAGAAAGCGCGCACTGGCATTGCGCGAGGCGCTCGCGCTGGCGCGGCGCGCCCTGCACCTCGCGCAGGGCGTTCGTGCATCGCGAGTCATCTACCGCTCGCAGTGGCAGATCGGTCGCTTGCAGCGGCGCCGGAGTGAGGCGCTTCGCGCTCGCGAGTCCTTGGACGCTGCCTTCGAGGAGGTATTGGCTCTGCGCCGCGACCTGGCATTCGGCGATCCCGGCGCCGCCGCTGTAGAGCAGACGATCCGCGTAGGGGGTGAGGAGCCGCTTCAGCTCTGCGTCGTCGAAGACGCTATTGCCCTCGATCCGGAACCCCAGCACGCGCACGCTCTCGCCGCGGGCAAGAGGAGTGGATTCGGGCGGAAGCTCCAGCGGCGGCAGCTCGATGATCGGTCGTTCGGGCGCCGGCAGGGGTTCCGGGAGCTCGGGGCGCTGGCGCTCGGACGGGAAGACGTCCAGCTGCGCGGCCGCGGACCCCGCCGTGATCAACACCAGCCCTGCCGCGATCGCCGATCCACGCCTCATGAGCTGCGAGCGATTCTAACCCAGCCACAGCCCGCTTCTGCGGCTACGATGCGGAGCGGCTGGATGGCTCGTCGGCCACGCCCGCCGCCCGGCTGAGCTCCTCGAGCGACGCCTTCAGAGCGTTTGCCAGCGGCCAGGGATCGCGAATCAGCCGGCCCAATGCGACGAGTCCGAAGTCGAGCGTTTCGTCCTCGCGGCTGAGCACGGTGATGTTGAGCGCCATGCCGTCGAAGATCGGGCCGAGGGGATGGATCCCCATCAGGCGGGCACCGCCCAGATAGAGAGGTACGGGCGGTCCTGGGATGTTGGACACGACCAAGTTGCACAGCGGCGGCAGGTGGTGGAGCAGGCCGAGGTCGAGGGTGAGGCCAGCGAGAAAGGCCGTCTCGTAGGGGAGGAAGGCATCCGCCCAGGCGCTGGCACTATTGCCGAAGAGGCTTCCCTGCCGGTGCTTCGCTCTGCGCGCATCATCGCGGATCGTGTGCAGCCGCTCGATCGGATCGGCGACGTCCGTGCCGAGTCGCACGTACATGACCGACACTGCATTGGCAAGATCGTCGCCCTCATCGTGGGTCGAGACGGGCACTGCGGCGACGAGCGGTGCGTCGGGCAATACATCGCGGCGGTCGAGCTCGCACCGCAATGCGCCGCCGACGATGGAGAGGATCACGTCGTTCAAGGTGGCATCGTGGGCGTGGGCGATCCCGCGTGCCGTATCGAGTGGAAGTGATATGTAGGAGACGCTGCGCTCGGGCGTCGACGGCGCATTCAGCCACATGCGCGGCACCTCCACGGCATCGAATTCGTCCGCGCTCCGGTCGGCCAGGCGATGCTTGAGCAGGCGTCCTAGGGTCTGGGCGCCGGCCTTTGCCAAGCGGAGCGGCCGGCCGAGCCGGTTCGGGGCGGCGTCGGCGAGGAGCCGGAGATCGGACGGAATCGCCTCTGCCGATTCGATCTCGGCCGGGTCCGGATCCGAGATGTCGGGCTCACGCGAGAGCAGTGCGGCCATGAACTGCATGCCCGCCATGCCGTCCATCATCGAGTGATGGAGCTTGGCGAGCAGCGCGATCTGGCCGCCCTCGACGCCTTCCACCATGGAGATCTCCCACAGCGGCCGCGAGCGATCCAGCGGCCGCTCCATCATCTCCGCGGCGAGCCTTGCCAGCTCGCTGGGACCGCCTGGTGGCGGTACGGCGGCGCGCCTGAGATGACGATCGATGTCGAGCTCCGGATCATCGACCCAGATCGGAGGGGCCAACCCGAATGGCACCTCGACCAGGCGACACCGCATCGGTGGAATCAGATGCAGTCGCTTGGCCACGTAGTCGCGGAAGCGATCGAACGAGTAGCCACCGGGTACGCTGCGCGGATCCAGGATCAGGATCGCCATCACGTGCAGCCAGTTTCCGGGGGACTCGGCGGCGAGAAAGACTGTGTCGAGACCACTCAGGCGTTTGTACGACATCATTCACTCCCTGCCCGGTCGTTGCCCTAAAAAGGAAAAAACGAATCGATTGAACTGGACCCTGGTAGAATACTCGACACCTCGGGCATCCAGCTGCAGTCGCTCGGCCACCGAGCGCACGCAAAAGTGGACGCGGTGCTACATAGGAGCGGGAGAGCGCAGTGCAACATGGGGCATGGAGCCAATGTGAGGTGAACTGTCACACACCATCGATTCCCGACCTGCCGCGCGCAAGCCTCCCCAGAGAGGGCTGGGGGGGCCGGCTCCGCACCGGTCTGGGGACGACGCTCGATAGTGCGATCCTGGGCGCCGCCCGCATCGTGGTGGAGCGCGCCCTGATCCCCGATCCCAAGGATGTCGACGAGCTGCGCGCGTCGGCGCGCGCATTGCTGGAGGAGGATCTGCACACCGATCCGAAGCGCTACTTCACATTCCTCGGCGAGCCGCTGGTGCCGCTGGCCGAATCCAAGGAGCCCAGGCGGGGGCTCCCGGGTGGGCGCGTGATCGCGCGCACCCTGACCAGCGAGTATCGTCCATATCCCTACGCCCAGCCGGATGCCTGCCACCACGTGACGAATCGTGACTCGATCCGGCTCGAGCATTGGGTCCACGAGGGTGGCGCACGAGGCACGCTCGTCGCGCTGCACGGCTTTGCGATGGGTCGGCCGCGGGTCGATGCGTTGGCCCTCTTCGCATCACAATGGTTCGAGCTGGGCCTGGACGTCGTTCTGCTCACACTGCCGCATCACGGCGACCGGACACCGCCCAACGCGCGCTTCTCCGGGGAGTGGTTCGCGGTACCAAATGTGATGCGGCTGGGCGAGGCCGTGCGCGAGGCCATCTACGAGACGCACGTGGTCACGAGCTGGCTTCGCTCGCGCGATGCGGGTCCGGTCGGACTGCTCGGCCTGAGCCTG
>JAFDDH010000442.1 GCA_019310975.1 Deltaproteobacteria bacterium
CGCCAGGTAGGCTTCGATCGGCTCGGCGATCGTGCGCTGATAGCTGTCCAGCTCGATCTCCGTCCCGGTGTCGGGCGCGATGGCGAGCGCGAGGATGCGCCGCTTCGAGATGCCTCGTGTCTGGGCGTACTCGAGCGCGATGGCCTGGGAGATCGGGTCCTCGGCGCGCGCCAGGATCAAGACGTCGCTTCGATCGAAGAGTGAGCAACCCAGCCAGTCTCCCGCCAGCCAGCCCAGTGCCAGCGTGAAGACGAGCCGGCTGGCGCGCCGTGCAGCAGCGGTCCGGAAGGTGCGAGGCGCTCGGGATTCGAAATCGAGGGCGCACATCGTCAGCTTGATCCGTGGCAGTGGGATGGGGGAACCTCAGTCTACCACCGCTCACTCGAATCAGTAGGGCTGCCAGCAGCCCGTCGAAGAACCCACGCTGTCGCCGGGCGCGCGCCCTTCGCCCGATCTCTGCGTTGCGAAAGCTTGCCCTAGCCGGCTAGGGCTGCACTTCCGCGCCTTGATCTCGGACGAAAATCGCCATTGTGTCGACTCGACATCCTGCGAAGGCCTGCGATCGCGGCCGGCAGGGCGTCTCGGAACTCATCTTGGATCTTGGCAGAAGGGGGGATTGTTCGGTGGCGCACGAGTTCGTCTACACCATGTATGACCTGAGAAAGGTGATCGGGGATCGAGTGATCCTCGACGGGATCACGCTTTCGTTCCTACCGGGCGCCAAGATCGGGGTGCTCGGTGCCAACGGTGCGGGCAAGAGTACGCTGCTGCGGATCATGGCCGGCGTCGACGAGGACGTGCTGGGTGAGGCCAGGCCGGCCAAGGGGCTGCGCATTGGCTACCTGCCCCAGGAGCCCGAGCTCGATCCGGCGAAGACGGTGCTCGGCAACGTCGAGGAAGGTGTGGGGGAGATTCGGGCGCTGCTCGACGAGTTCAACGAGCTGGCGGAAAAATTCGCAGAGCCGATGGATGACGACGAGATGAACGCGCTGCTCGAGAAGCAGGGCAAGCTCCAGGACCAGATCGACGCGGCGGACGCCTGGGAGATCGATCGCACCCTCGACGTTGCGATGGAGGCGCTTCGCTGCCCGCCGCCCGATGCCGAGATTGCGACGCTCTCCGGCGGCGAGAAGCGTCGGGTCGCCTTGTGCCGGTTGCTGCTCTCGAAGCCCGACATGCTGCTGCTCGACGAGCCAACGAATCATCTGGACGCCGAAAGCGTGGCCTGGCTCGAACGCTTCTTGCAGGAATATCCCGGTACCGTCGTGGCGATCACGCACGATCGCTATTTCCTCGACAACGTGGCGGGCTGGATCCTCGAGCTCGACCGGGGTCGGGGGATTCCGTGGCAGGGCAACTACTCCTCGTGGCTCGAGCAGAAGAACAAGCGCCTCGAGGTCGAGGAGAAGCAGTCGGGTGCCCACGCACGCACGCTGGCCCGGGAGCTGGAATGGATCAAGATGAGCCCCCGCGCACGGCAGGCGAAGGGCAAGGCGCGGATCAACGCCTATGAAAAGCTGATGCAAGACGGCGCCGATCGCGCGCCGGAGCGGGTCGAGATCGCGATTCCGGTGCCGGCGCGGCTGGGCGATGTCGTCGTCGAGGCCGAGGGATTGAGCAAGGCCTACGCTGACAAGCTGCTCTTCGACGACCTCTCCTTCAAGCTTCCGCCAGGCGGCATCGTCGGCATCATCGGCGCCAACGGCGCCGGCAAGACCACGCTCTTCAAGATGATCAGCGGCGAGGAGAAGCCCGATGCGGGCCAGCTGCGCCTGGGGGAGACCGTGTCGCTCTCCTATGTCGACCAGGAGCGCAGCCATCTCGAGCCCGGCAAGACGGTCTGGGAAGTGATCAGTGGCGGTGACGACAAGATTGTGATCGGCAATCGCGAGGTGCCCTCGCGCGCCTGGGTCTCGTCATTCAACTTCAAGGGACCCGATCAGCAAAAGCTCGTTGGCGACCTCTCCGGCGGTGAGCGCAACCGCGTGAACCTAGCACTGCTGGTGCGCACGGGGGGCAACGTGCTGCTGCTGGACGAGCCGACCAACGATCTCGATGTCGACACGCTGCGAGCGCTCGAAGATGCGCTCATCGACTTTCCGGGATGCGCCGTCGTGATCTCCCATGACCGCTGGTTCCTCGACCGCATCGCCACCCACATCCTGGCCTTCGAGGGAGACAGCCACGTCGAGTGGTTCGAGGGCAACTACCAGGACTACGAGAAGGACCGCAAGAAGCGACTCGGGGCGGACGCGGACCAGCCGCATCGGATCAAGTACCGGCGCATCGACGCCTAGGGGAACGCGTAGTCCGACGGGCGTGCGGCGCTTCGTCCGCGAGGTCAAGTCGGCTCGCCGGCGAGACGATGGCGAATTCGGCTCGCCCGCTGGCGGCGAGCGGAGACTCGCCGATGGCCCGACAGGATCTCCTCAAGATCGACGATGTGCTGCTGCGCGCAGGCCAGAGCTTCGGACTCGTCTGGTTGCTCGGTTCGGCGGTCGCGCTCGTGGTCGCGGCGAACGCGGGCAAGGGGCTTGTGGGCACGATCCTGCTCGTCGCGGTCTGCGCGTCGGCGCCGCTTGGCCTCTTGATCGCTGGCTGCGAGTTGAGGCGGCGCGAGAATCGGGCCTGGGCGCTGCATCGGTTGGTCGACGACCACGTCGAGATCCCCGTGTCGGAGCTGCT
>JAFDDH010000443.1 GCA_019310975.1 Deltaproteobacteria bacterium
GTCGCCGTGGGTGACGGGCGCTTCGAGCCGCGCGAGGTTACCACCGGTCTGGTGGGTGACCGACATATGACCCAGGTGCTCTCGGGTCTCGAGGAAGGCGAGATCGTCGTCACGAGCGGACAGTTCCTGATCGATTCCGAGAGCCAGCTCCAGGAGGCGATCGAGAAGATGCTCGCGCGCCGCTCGGGCGTGGCACCCAGTGTGTCAAGCCAGCCAGAGATGGTCTACGCATGCCCGATGCATCCCGAACAGACCTCCCATGAGCCCGGCCGCTGTGCGATCTGCGGGATGGATCTCGAGCTTCACGGTGATGAGAGCCACGGCGAAGGGCAGGTCCCACGATGATCGAGCGGATCATTCGAGCCAGCGTCCACAATCGGCTCTTCGTTCTGATCGCGGTGATGATGGTCGTCGTGGGCGGCGTCTGGGCGATTCGGACCATCGCGGTCGACGCGATCCCCGATCTTTCGGACGTGCAGGTGATCGTATTCACCGAGTATCCCGGTCAGGCTCCCCAGGTCGTCGAGGACCAGGTCACGTACCCGCTCTCGACCGCGATGCTATCGGTCCCCTACGCGACGGTCGTGCGCGGCTACTCGTTCTTCGGCTTCTCGATGGTCTACATCATCTTCGAGGACGGAACGGATCTCTATTGGGCTCGTTCCCGCGTGTTGGAGTACCTCAACTACGTGAGCGGGCGGCTCCCGCCCGGCATCACGCCCCAGCTCGGACCCGATGCGACTGGGGTCGGCTGGATCTATCAATACGCATTGACGGACTTCAGCCCTCGCGCGCGCATCCTGCGCGCCAAGCTCGATGCGGATGCCTCGGGCGATGTGTCACTGGCGGAGCTTCCCGCCCCCGATGATACGATCGCGATCGGCAGCGAGTCGCGCGCGGTCTACTCGGGTGGGCGACTCACGGCGCTGCTACCCGAAGAAGGTGCCGTCGGCTTCCTGATCGACGGTTTCGATCGCGATCGCGACGGGCGGATCTCGCCGCCCGAGCTGAAGCGCGCGGCCGACTTCGATGGCCTCGATCTCGCCCAGCTTCGCAGCCTGCAGGATTGGTACCTGCGCTACGACCTGATGAGCCTGCGGGGGGTCTCGGAGGTGGCCTCGATCGGCGGCTTCGTGAAGCAATACCAGGTCGAGGTGGATCCGGAGAAGCTCCGTGCCTTCGGCATCACCATCCCCGACGTTCGCCGCGCCATCGAGCGGGCAAACCTGGATGCGGGCGGGCGACTGATCGAGATGGCCGAGACCGAGTTCATGGTCCGGGGGCAGGGCTATATCGGCTCCGTCGATGACCTGGAGACGATTCCAGTCGGTCTGGATATCGCGCGCATCCAGATCGGGCCGGAGGCGCGCCGCGGTCTGGTGGACATGAACGGCCAGGGTGAAGTGGTTTCAGGGATCGTCGTGCAGCGCTTCGGTGGAAACGCACTGGAAGTCATCGACCGGGTCAAGGCGCGTATGGCTGAGCTGAAGAGGGGGCTGCCCGAGGGTGTCGAGATCCACGTTTCATACGACCGCTCGCGCCTGATTGGGCGCGCCATCACGACGCTGCGCGAGAAATTGGTGCAGGAGATGGCGGTCGTGGCTCTCGTCTGCATCGTCTTTCTCCTGCACGCGCGCTCGTCCCTCGTGGCCATCCTCACGCTTCCGGTCGGAATTCTCGCTGCATTGATCTGCATGCGCGCGTTGGGCGTCAGTGCCAACATCATGAGCCTTGGCGGAATCGCGATCGCGGTCGGCGTCATGGTGGATGCATCCGTGGTCATGGTGGAGAATCTCCACAAGCATCGGGAGCGCCATCCCGATCGATCCCAGCTCGATCTCGTCCTAAAGTCCTCCGTCGAAGTCGGACCGGCACTCTTCTTCTCGCTGCTGATCGTCACCGTATCGTTCCTTCCGGTCTTCACGCTGCAGCAGCAGGAGGGACGGCTCTTCGCGCCACTCGCCTACACGAAAACATTTGCGATGGCGGCGTCCTCGGTGTTGGCCATCACGTTGATTCCGGTCCTTCTCTTCTATCTGGTGCGCGGCCGCATACGCTCGGAGAGCCGCAACCCGCTCTCCCGGCTCCTGATTGCGGCCTACAGGCCCGTCAATCGGCTCACGCTCGAATATCCCCGCTCAGTCGTCGCGGGCGCCCTCGTCCTCGTAATCCTCAGTCTGCTTCCCTACTCGCGGCTCGGGAGCGAGTTCATGCCCCCATTGAACGAGGGTGACCTGCTCTACATGCCGACGACTCCACCGGGCCTGTCGATCACCAAGGCGCGCGAGATCCTGCAACAGACGGATCGGCTGATCGCGCAACATCCTCAGGTCAAGCACGTACTCGGCAAGATTGGGCGTGCCGACACGGCGACGGACCCGGCGCCGCTGACCATGATCGAGACGACGATCATCCTCGAGGATCTGGATCGCTGGCCCGAGGACAAGCAGCTCGAGGATATCATTCGCGAGCTCGATGCCATGTTGCAGCTACCCGGCGTGACGAATCTGTGGACGCTGCCGATCAAGAATCGGATCGACATGCTCGCCACGGGGATCAAGACGCCGGTCGGCGTCAAGCTGCTGGGCGACGATCTCGAAGTCCTTTCAGAGCTGGGTGAGCGCATCGAGGCGATCCTGGGCGAGCTACCGGGTACGGCCTCCGTCTACTCGGAGAGGGTGGTGGGTGGCAACTATATCGATATCCGGATTCGGCGTGAAGCGGCGGCGCGTTACGGGCTGAACGTGGCGGACGTCCAGGAGATCATTTCATCCGCAATCGGGGGGCGCAATGTGACGGAGACCGTGGAAGGTCTCGAGCGCTATCCCGTGAACCTGCGCTTCCCCCGCGAGCTACGCAACGATCTGGCCACCCTGGCTCGGGTCGCGGTGCCCACGCCAATGGGCCAGACCGTGCCACTGGCCGAGGTGGCCGACGTGTCGATCTCCAAGGGGCCGCCATCCATCAAGAGTGAGAATGCGCGGCGGACTGCATGGATCTACGTCGACCTGACGACGAGCGACATCGGCGGCTACGTGGAGCGCGCGAAGTCGGTTGTAGAGCAGCAAGTGGTGCTACCGCAGGGCGTCTCCATCGTCTGGTCGGGGCAGTACGAATATATGGAGCGAGCCAACGCCCGCCTCCGAGTGGTCGTGCCGTTGACGCTCGCGATTGTCTTCCTCCTGCTCTACATCCACTTCCGGCGCGTGACGGAGAGCCTGATCGTGCTCCTGGGGACGATCCTATTCGCGCCGATCGGTGGTATATGGCTCCTCTACCTACTCGACTTCAACGTCTCGATCGCGGTGGGCGTCGGATTCATCGCGCTGGTCGGGCTGGCTGCGGAGACCGGCGTGGTGATGCTCGTCTATCTGGACGAGCGCCTGGATCGCGCACGCAGGGAGGGGCATCTGTCGAGTCTGGAGGATCTGCGTGGTGCGGTCTCGGCCGGAGCGGTGGAGCGGGTCCGGCCGCTGCTGATGACCGTGTCGACGACGTTGATCGGGTTGCTGCCGGTGATTTTC
>JAFDDH010000444.1 GCA_019310975.1 Deltaproteobacteria bacterium
TCCCGATGTCGGCGACCGGATTCACTCGGTTGTTCGGGGAGCTCCGACGCGTCAGCTTTCTGTCTCACTTTGTCTTTCAGGTCGTCCTGGTCGTCGGGATAACCGGATTCGACCCCTGCCATTTCCGGCGCCGGCCCGTCCACCGGCGATTTGTCGAGGGAATCAACCTCGCCGACCGCCAGCGGGCCGAGAACATCGAGAGCCGGGAGTTCCTCGAGGATCGGCTCGGGCAGCGGGCTGGCGAGCAGGCGATCTACCGCCCCCAGCGGCTGCTCTTCCCCCGACACGGAGCTGGTTGGGAGCGGCGCCAACGAGAAACGTTCGTTGTGTTCTGCCGGACGGTTTCGAGTCGGCGCCTGCGATCGTGGTTCGATCTCCGGTGCGGGATGTTGTCGGCGCACCTCCATCACGACAGTGAATCCGAGAACCACGGCAGCGGCGGCTCCCAGCCATCTCACCGACGGGCGCACCCTGGGTCGAAGCGGTGCGCTGCGACACAACGGCTCCATCATCGCGTCGAGCTCCGCCGGCGGCTGGTCGTGCTCGGCCAGGGCAGCCAAAGACTCGCGTACGGTCTCGAGGTCCCGCAGCTCGGCGGCAAGTCCGGAGTCGTTCTCCAACCGCTCCTCCACTGCCGTGGCCTCGGAGGGCTCCAGATCACCGTCCAAATATCTGCTGAGAAGTTCCGTCCTGGCGTCGTCCATCACCTCTCCACAGCCTGGCGGAGCGCCGTCCGTGCGCGGGCCAGGCGTGAGCGCACGGTTCCGATGGGAAGGTCGAGGGCATCTGCGATCTCCTGATAGCTCAAATTCTCGCCATCGCGCAACCACACCACCACCCGGAAGTGTTCGGGCAGACGGCGGAGAGCGGACTCGACCCTGGACAGCTGATCCGTCGCCGATGCCCTTCGTTCCGGGTCCGCGCCGGGATCACGAGCAGCCTCCACCAACTCCTGGGTGCCCTCCGTCCCTTCGCTGATCAGTTGCAGCTGTCGTCCCATACGTCGTCGATGCGCCCGCAGATAGTTCCAGGCGATCTGGAACACCCAGGTACTCAACTTGGCCTCGCCGCGAAATCCGCCGAGGCCTCGCCACACGCGAAGAAAAATCTCCTGGGTCGCGTCGAGCGCTTCCTCCTCACTCTTTGTGAGCCGGCGAGCCAGCCTCCAGACCGGTTGGCGGTAGCGCTCGTACACCTCATTGAATGTCACCAACACAGTGTGCCACGAACGCCTACTCGCCGCACTGCGCCAAGTAAGAGCGCTCAGGTCGGAAGAAGTTCCTCCTCCGCTTCGTCGAGGAGGAATCCACGGATCCTCCGCTCGATCTGTTGAGCAACGCCGTTGTAGAAGGCTTCGTCCTCACCGATGGGATCCGGGATGGGCCAGGCCTCGCGCCGGGTGGCGAAACCGGGAGGTAGCAGATCAAGACCTCTGGATCCAAGCAGAGAAATCACCACATCGACGTCCTCGGTCTCGATGCTCTCGAGCCCCTTGGAGTGAAGGCCGGCATCGGAGTAACCCAGACGCTCCAGGGTTATCAGCGTATTCTCAGCGATCCAGCCGGCAGGAGCGAGGCCTGCGGACTGGGCCTCGATCCGACCCTCGCCGAGAGCGTTGGCGATCGCTTCGGCCATCGGCGATCGACAGCTGTTACCGATACAGACGAAGAGCACCTTTAGCGGCATCATCCAGCGATTGTAGACCGGCATTCAACCGGAGGCCATGAGGAGAAAATCACCATGAAGTCTCGCAACAACAGAGAGATTTGGGGTTTTTCGCGATTGACCGTTGGCTGGCTACACGTTAGCCTGTTCTTCGGAGGCCGACTGACCTGCCGTGGTTCTCACTGGGTTCAACACTGACATCGAGCACTCGGGCACGACCTATCATGTGCAGACCGAAGACAAGGGGCGGTCCAACCCCGTTGTTGAGTCGCTGGTCTATGCCCGCGGAGAAATTCTGTATTCGCGACGGACGCCGTACCACGATCTCGTCGAACAGGATGTTGACAAGGAAACCATTGCCGCCCTGATGGAGCGACAGCATCGCTCGATCGTCGATGCGGTGGGCAAGGGAGGCCTCGACCGTCTCGCCGGCGTCGACGATGAGGTCCTCGACGACGACGACACCACCATCACACACGCCGAGCAGGAGAAGCGGGCAGGCGGAGCCGAGGAGCCTTCTCTCGACCAGGTAATCCTCGACTACCTCGAAGCTCAAAGGGGCCGAGCGCACCTGATCCTACGAGCCACTGGTGACCACGACTTCGTGTACGACGATTCCGCGACCGTCAGCATCACAGCTGTCGATTCCCACGCCCACAAGGCCCAGCC
>JAFDDH010000445.1 GCA_019310975.1 Deltaproteobacteria bacterium
GTAGAAGGAGTAGGGCAGGCCCCAATCGGAATGCCAGGTGGTGGGTACTCCGTTGATCATGTGCTTCTTGGCACGCTGCAGCAGTGCGAAGCTCTTCGGCGTGCGCTCCTGGTAGCGTTCGAACTCGGCGGCCACCATCCCGAGGACGCGCCCGTTGTCGATTCCCTCGACCACCGGAATGATATTCGCGAAGTCGTCATAGTTTCGGTCAGCTTTCGACATTCCATCCTCCAGGACGGGCGCTACACCACTGCTGCGCCGGACCTCGTATGTTAATGGCTTTCGCCGTTTCAGCAGAGTCCAAGCGAGTCGACGCCCCTGTAAATCAATACTGGCTCCATCACTTGCCACCCCCTTCCCATCTCCAGACCATGAGCTCTCGCAGCAGACACATGACTTCTATTCATTATCGCCGGCGCTCCCCGGCTCGATCGACACGGGAACTCCGTTGAGGATCGCGGTGCCCGAGAGCGGATCGATCTCGCCCGGGTCCGTCAAGTCGTTGATACTGACACCCGCGTGCCGCGTGGCGAGCGTCATACGAATCCCCTCACGCCCATGTCCATAGCCATGGGGCAGAGTCACGACACCCGGCATCACATGCTCGCTCAACCGTGCAACCACACTGAGGGTCCCCACACGGCTCGCCAGCTTCACCACGCCCTGGTCCTTGATACCCCGGGCCTGCGCATCCTTGGTATGCAGATGCAGAACGCAGCGATCTCGGCCCGACACCAGCTTCGGTAGGTTGTGGGACCAGCTGTTCAGGGTGCGCGCCTCTCGACGCCCTATCAGCATCAGCTCGGGTGCGGCGTCGAGCAGGCTCCTCTCCGCGCGATGAAGCTCATCGACGAGCTCCTGCGGTGCCAGGTCGATCGTCATCTTCTTGCCCGTTGCCGTCGATCGAAGTCGATCCGCCAAGCAGGCTTCCATCGGACCGAGGTCGATGCCGTGCGGATGACGGCGCAGCTTGCCCAGTGTCAGCCCCTTGAAGGGATGACGCAGGCTGCCCATTGGCCCCGTCCTCAGTGCGAGATCGAGAACGAGCCTGAGTCCGCGTTCCGGATCGAGCGCGAGCAGCGCACGATGGAGGACCGCGATCGCCCTTCCTGAGAGTCCGCGTGCGGCTCGCAAGCGCCGCGCCAGCTGGAGCACGATCTGTGCGTCTGTCTGCGTTCCCCGCGGCGGAACGAAGACGGCGGGTGACCAGCGCGGAGCATTGCGGACAGCGAAGAGCTGGAACACCAAATCGAAGTGATCGCGTTCGAGCGGGCTCACGGGGGGCAGGATCAGCTGGGCGTGCCGAGTGGTCTCATTCAGATAGAAGTCGATCGCGACCATGAAGTCGAGTTTCTCGAGTGCGGCATCCAGCTGCCTTCCCCCTGGTGATGAGAGCACCGGGTTCCCCGCCAACGTGACGAGTGCGCGCACCTGCCAGTCACCGGGCGTCTGGATCTCATCGGCGAGCGTCGCGGCTGGAAGTTCGCCCATGAACTCCGGCGTCCCTCGCGTTCGAGAGTGGAAGAGCCCTCGACTCGTCTGGCCTTCGATGCTCACCACATCCACCGGTGGATTCGGAAACATTGCGCCACCGGGCCGATCGAGATTCCCCGTGACGATGTTGAGCAGCTCGACGAGCCAGCTCGCCGCAGCCGCGAAGGGCGACGTGGAGACACCCATGCGGCCATAACAGACGGCGCGCTCGGCTTCGCAGAATGCGTCGGCGATCGATCGGATGGCCTCGGGAGACATCCCGATCCGATCGGCCACGCGCTCGGGCACAAATCCGGCCAGAATCTCCTCCAGACTCTCGAATCTCTCCGCTATTGATTCGAGCGCGCCGAGACGAGTGCGATTCTCGGCCAACACCACATGACAAAGCGCAGCCAGTAGGAACGTATCCGTACCTGGCCGAATGAAGTGATGCTCGTCGGCTAGCTCCGCCGTCCGGGTTCTCACCGGGTCGATAACGACGATGCGACCGCCCCGTTCGCGAATCCGCCGCAGACGATTCTGGATGCCTGGAGCCGTCATCAGGCTGCCATTCGAGATGATCGGATTGGCCCCGAGGATGAGCATGTAGTCGGTGCGATCTACGTCGGGCACCGAGAGCAGCAGCCCGTTGCCATACATCCAGTGGCTGACGAGCTGCTTGGGAAACTGGTCCAGGGAGTTGGCGCTGAAGTGGTTGCGCGTGCCGAGCGCCGCCACGAGTTCCGGGCCAAGGAGCGATGCGCCCAGGTTGTGGGTAACCGGCTCTCCACGGTAGATCGCGGCCGCGTCCTTGCCATGGGCGCGCTGCACAGCCAGGATGCCTTCGGCCGCCTGG
>JAFDDH010000446.1 GCA_019310975.1 Deltaproteobacteria bacterium
GCCATGAGATTACGTCCGAAGCAAAGGTACACGATTGGAGCGCTGCGACGGCAGGGTTCCAACCATGTGCAGTTTACGGAGTGCCCGCCGCAACTAGGAGCACCAGGGAATGGAACCGTCTGATCAACACGGAGGCACGGGCGTGAACGTCCATCTAGTCGACGGGACCTACGAGCTCTTTCGGTCCTACTACGGCGCTCCGAGTGCGACCGGATCGGACGGCCGCGAGGTGGGCGCGGCGCGCGGCCTGCTGCGCTCGCTGGGCGCGCTCCTGCGCGAGCCGGGCTGCACCCACGTGGCGGTCGCCTTCGATCACGTGATCGAGTCCTTCCGCAATGATCTCTTCGACGGCTACAAGACGGGTGAGGGCATGGAGCCGGAGCTGTGGGCGCAGTTCCCGCTCGCCGAACAGGTGGTCCACGCACTGGGCATGGTGATGTGGCCGATGTTCGAGTTCGAGGCCGACGACGCGCTGGCGACCGCGGCCAAGCGCTTCTCGGCGTCGAAGCAGGTGGATCGCGTCTACATCTGCACACCCGACAAGGATCTCGCGCAGTGCGTGCGCGGCGACCGCGTCGTGCTGCTCGATCGCATGCGCGAGCGCGTGATCGACGAGGCCGGCGTGGCCGAGAAGTGGGGGGTGGCGCCGGCCTCGATCCCCGACTGGCTCGCGCTGGTGGGCGACAGCGCGGACGGCATCCCGGGCATTCCGCGTTGGGGGGCGAAGTCGAGCGCGAGCGTGCTGGCGGCGCTCGGGCAGATCGAGAAGATCCCCGACGATCCCGAGCACTGGCCCGTCAAGGTCCGCGGCGCGGCCGGCCTGGCCCGAAACCTGGCCGAGGCACGCGACGATGCACTCCTCTACAAGCGACTGGCGACGCTGCGCGACGACGTGCCGATCACCGAGACACTCGAGGATCTCGAGTGGCGTGGCGCCCGCCGAGGAGCACTCGAGAAGCTCGTCGAGGTGATCGGCGAAGGACGGATCTTCGACCGGATCGATCGCTGGCGGGACGACTGATCGTCGCGCGCCTCATCCCACGTCTCATCCGACGCCCATGAACTGGAGGAACATCTCCAGCGAGGTCACGCGCAGGAAGGGGTTCGATTCTTTCTGCTCGCCCATGGTCGAGTGACCCTCGGGCGAGTAGAGATGACCGGGGAAGAGCAGCGTCTCGTCCGGCAGGCGCTTGAGCGTGCCGCAGATGCTCTCGTACATCTGCTCGGGGTCGCTGCCCGGCAGGTCGACCCGACCGCAGCTGCCGAGGAAGAGCGTATCGCCGGAGACCAGGCTGCCGGCCTGACCGCCCTCCTCCACGAGGAAGCACTGCGAGCCCGGCGTGTGGCCCGGCGTATGCAGCAGACGGATCTGGATGCCGCCGATCTCGATCACGTCGCCGCCCTCGTGCGCGACGATTTCGCTGCGTGCGATGCCGGCCACCTTGGCGACGCCGTCGGCCTCGAGCTTGTTCACGTGTACGGGCGCCGCGTTGCGCTCCATGAACTTCGCAAGCCCCTCGATATCGTGGCCGAAGAGACTGCCGCCGATGTGATCCTGGTGAAAGTGGGTGACGAGCGAGCCCACGACCTTCATGCCGTCGGCCTCGGCCTGATCGAGGATCGTATCGACGTTCCAAGCGGGATCGACCACGAACGCCTCGCGTGTCTTCAGGCTGCCGATCACATAGGCGAGGTTCGCCATCTCACCGACTGAGAACTGCCGAAAGTAAAGATCGGAGTCGTTGCCCATTGCTCCCTCTGCTCCCCCGCTGGTCCGCAGTCACCCGCATCCGTAGTGCGGCGTCCCCAGCGGGCGCCGCGAGTCGCAAGTGTAACCAGCGTGGCACGTGCCGGCACGCGTGCGTGGCCCCCCGATCCCTGTATTCTTCCCCATCACTCGCTCCCCGGGAGAATGGGATCATGACCGCCGCCGCCCCTGACTTCAGCAACTGGAATATCGTCGAGCGCTACCCACACGACATCTGGCGGTGGATGCGCGCCAACGATCCCGTCTTCTGGTGGGACAAGACCGATGGCCGCCCCTTCTGGGCCATCACCAAGCACGCCGACATCACCACCATCGGCAAGCGGCCGACGCAGTTCCTGAACGCACCGCGACTCACCATCGAGCCCACCGCCGAACGCGATCCGGACCGCGAGATGGCCTTTCCGCCGACGCTGATCCAGCTCGACCCTCCGAAGCACGGGATCTACCGCCGCCTGATCAGCAACCGCTTTACGCCCCGCGCGCTCAAGCGCTTCCACCACGACATCGATCAGATCGGGCGCGAGATCGTCGAGGACCTGGTGAGCGAAGGCAAGGAGGGCGAGTGCGACTTCGTCGAGAAGATCTCCGCGCCGCTGCCGATTGCGGTCATTGCCTGGATGCTCGGCCTGCCGAAATCCGATTGGAACCTGCTCTTCGACTGGACGAATCGCATCATCGGCGCGGCCGACCCCGCCTTCCAGGTCGAGGGGAAGACGCCCGAAGAGTCGAGCATGGAGGCGATGACCGAGGTCTTCATGTACTTCTCGAAGCTGGTCGAGGAGCGGAAGAAGGAGCCCGCGGACGATCTGATCACACTCTTCACGCAGATGCAGGTGGACGGCGAGCCGATCCCGCCGATGGATGTGCTGGCCTGGTGTCTGATCATCGTGATCGCCGGCAACGAGACCACTCGCAACGCCACGACGGGCGGGATGCTGGCCTTCGTCGAGCACCAGTCGGAGCTGCGTAAGCTGCAGGATGACGCCACGCTGCTGGGCAGTGCGATCGAGGAGGTCGTACGCTGGAGCACGCCGATCATCCACTTCGCGCGCACGGCCACCGAGGACTTCGAGCTGCGCGACAAGACCATCCGGGCGGGCGATGCGGTCGCCCTCTTCTATCCCTCGGCGAATCGCGACGAAGAGGTCTTCGAGGATCCCTACGCGTTCCGCATCGACCGCAATCCGAATCGCCACCTCGGCTTCGGGGTCGGCGAACACTTCTGCCTCGGTGCGCACCTGGCACGCCTCGAGATGCAGGTCGCCTACAAATATCTGCTGCCGCGCATCGAGGAGATCGAGCTCGCCGGTCCGGTCGACCGGCTGCACTCGAGCCTGGTCGGTGGCGTCAAGCACCTGCCGATCCGCTACAAGCTGAAGGAGGCGTGATGAGCAGCGAAGGCGCGCGGAGAGTCGACCCATGGCGCTTTGCGGGCGGGTTCCTGAAGAACGCGCTCTCGGGCGCGATTCCGACGGACGACTATGCGGGCGAGATTCCCTGGTCGCCCGTCACCAAGCCCTTGGCCGAGTCGAAGGTGGCGCTGCTCTCGACGGCCGGGCTCTCGATGAAGGGCGACGCACCCTTCGACATGGAGTACGAGCGGCAGCACCCGACCCGCGGCGACTCGAGCTGGCGACGACTGCGCTCCGACGCGACGTCCCAGACGATCGAGGCCAATCATCTTCATATCGACACGGGCTACATCCTGCGCGATCTCAACGTCGCGCTCCCCGTGGATCGCCTGCGCGAGGCGGTGGATGCCGGCGTCGTGGGATCGATGGCGGAGACCCACTACTCGATCATGGGCTACCAGGGCAACGACTCCAGCCAGCTCGAAGAGCAGAGTGCGCCGGCGATCGCCGAGGCGATGGCCAGCGAGGAGGTCGATCTCGCCCTCCTCGCACCCGTCTGACCCGACTGCTGCCGGTCCGTGGGACTGGTATCACGTGTCATCGAGCAGAGTGGTATCCCCACCGTCACGCTGAATATGATCTGGGTCTACCAGCGCCTGATCGGCATGGCGCGCGTCGCCGCCATCGAACACCCCTTCGGCCGACCCTACGGCGATGTCGGCGACGCCCGGACGCAGACGGCCGTGATGCGGGCGGCCCTCGACGTCTTCGCGAGCGCCGAGCACCCGGGCCAGGTCGCGCACCTGCCCTTCGTCTGGCCCGAGGAGCCCAAAGAGACGAAGTGGCATCCTTTGGAGCCGTCTCCGATCATCGCGCTCATCAAGCAGCGCCGCGGTGGCTGAGGGCGCCGCGCCC
>JAFDDH010000447.1 GCA_019310975.1 Deltaproteobacteria bacterium
CCCGGGCGGCAACATTTTGCTCATCCTCCACAGGATCTTGGGTGGGTCGCCCAATGGGCTGTCCGCCAGCTGGAGTCACCTCTATTGGGTATTCGGGGTGCAGCCCGTAACCTGAACAGCCCCGCCAGTATCATTTCGTTGGCACGGGGAAAAAGAGGATAAATGTCGAGGTCCCTGCAGCATTCAGACTGTTGGTGTACTCCAGCTGGACGAAGCCAAGCCCCTGTCCCCAGTGTCTGTTCGTTTTTCGATTCCCATCCGCTTCATTCGAGACGCCAGCGTCGTGGGTTTGAGGCCGAGGTGCTCCGCGGCTCCATCCGGGCCGTAGATCTTGCCCCCCGCCCTTTCCAGAGCCCGTACGATGACCACGCGCTCGAGCCGTGCGACATCCTCCAGAGTAGGTGCATCAGGGTCGGCCCCGGCCGGGTCTCGCGAGCCAGTTTCGACCGTGCTGATTTGAGCCCCTTCCCCGACGTCGAGCGACAGCCTGCCGTTCCGGCCCAGGATTACGCCACCCACCTCGTCCAGAAACAGCGTACCTCCGTCGGCCACCTCGAACCTGCCCACGCGGTCGTCGAGCTTCACCAGCGAGGCCGAGATCTCCACCGCCAGCAGCTTCTCCTTGGCATACCCCAGCATCCGACTCGCCTTGGTGTTGACGTCGATAATCTCGTCGCCCTCCGGATCCACGAGGAAGATCCCGTCGTTGCTGTGGTCGAAGATCTTGCGGAACCTGATGTTGCTGGTTCGCAGCTTCTCTGAAACGCTTTCGACCTCCGACGCCCGAAACTCCGCCTCCACGAGATCGGCGAGATCATGGGTATCTCTGAAAGCGCGGCGAAGGTGCGGTCCCACCGCGCCCTCAAGCAGCTCCGAAGAGCCCTCCAGGCACAGCCCGCTGTTTGACTCGCATCATCCATCGATGAAGTGCCAGGCGCCGCACTGCAGGGCAATTTCTCCTGGCTCCGATTGTCAGCTGACTAGCAAGCGCAGCCCGATCGCGTTGATTCCAGCAATGAGGGCGGCGATCGGAAGGGTGCCGACCCACGCCGACACGATCCCGCCCACCCATTGCCAGCTGCATCGCCCGCTCCACGCCCCAACGCCGAAGATTGCACCCGTCGAGACGTGGGTGGTCGAGACCGGAGACCCGAGCAGAGACGCTCCGATCACCAGCGTGCTTGCCACGAGGTTGGCCGTGAGCCCGGGGCCGTGCTCGAGTTGGGTGATTTTGTGCCCTAGCGTGTCGGCCAGGCGCGCAGAGTGGAGCAAGCCTCCGACCGCCATCGCCACCGATATCAACACGAGCGACACCCGATGTGTCATGCCGAGAGAGCCCGCCGCGACGAGCAGCCCCATCACCTTCGGCGTGTCGTTCAGACCGCGCGCGAATCCCAGCGCCGCGCCGGAGATGGTGTGTGCGCCTTCGACAAGCCGCTGCGCAGAAACGCCGGCGATCGACCCCGGATAGAAGGCCCGACATCGAGCATCGTCTCCCAGCTGAACCAGCGCTCCGGTGCTGCGAAGCACGATGGAGCCGTCGGCGCCGACCGCTACCGGAGCGACGCTCGTGCCGACACATAAACAGGTGTCGGCTTCGATCCCCAGCCACTTTCTGGTCTCATGGGCGGTCGGATACAGCGTCGCCGCCGCGCCGAATGCCAGCAGGGGGCTGACGAGCAGAGGCAGGAAGAAGACCGCACCGAGGGTGCCCCAGGCGACGGTTCCTTCGAGCACGACACCGGCACCGACGAGGGCGCCGATGAGGGCGTGAGTGGTGGAGACCGGCAGGCCCAGCCGCGTCGCCAGCAAGACGGCGGCTGCGGCGCCGAACGCGACCGATGTAAGGAAAACCGGATCCGACAGCACCTCGGCAGGAACCAGCCCCTTCCCGCTAAAGGCCGTCAGCAGAGTTCCGGCAAGCGCGATCGACGCAAGCGAACCTGCGATTTGCGCACCTGTCGCGACGCCGAGCGCGGTCCGGTAGTCCATCGTACCCGAGCCGTAAAGGGTGGCGACCACCTTGAAGTTGTCATTCGACCCGTTCGCGTAGGCCAATACGACGGCGGCTAGGATGAGAATGAAGGTCAACACGCACGCGGATATGCCGGTCCGCGTCCACCGGTTACCTTCGGGCGTCGGGAGGAAAATCCGAGTGCGTATTCCTCACCTGCTTTTCCATCCGTCCACCAACAAGTCGACGGCGTTCAAGCTCGAGGAGCGTCGACGACTAGATCTGCGCGAGCACATCCTGACTCAGATGTATGGACCTTCCTACTCGTCCTGCTGAATCTGTACTGGCGCCACGTTCAA
>JAFDDH010000448.1 GCA_019310975.1 Deltaproteobacteria bacterium
AGCAGTGCGCCACGAAATCGCCGTCGAGCCGCCGACCACGGCCGCCCGTCGTGCCGTGCCCGGCGACGATCGCGGTGGCTCGCTTCTGCTCTCCGCCCATCCGGACCTGCGCGTCGCGCGCCGCGTCGAACACATCTTTACTTTGCTCGCGCTGCATTTCGACGTCGAGCTGATGCGGACCGTGCTGCTCGGTCTGCACAGCAACAGTCCCCAGACCCGCGGTACCGCGCTCGAGTACGTCGAGGTGTGGCTGCCCGACGACCTTCGCCGAGCGGTGCTGACCCTGGTCGGGCTCGAGGCGGGCGCGCCCTCACGCCGACAACGCGCGGCCCGCCAGATCGAGATCGAGCTGCGCCGAGCCGCTCAGGCGAGCATCGTGGATGGGGGCCAGGACGAATCGTGACGCGCGTGATTTCGTCCCCGCGGGTCTTCTGTTGATTCTGAATATTACAAATATTGCGAGTATATACTTAAGATCGTAATATATCGGCGTGCGGCCGACTCCCAAGACTCTCATTCTCGATCTGCTCTCGACACTCCCACGCAACGCGAGCGGTGGCTCGATGCCGGTGCGCGCCCTCGTGGATGTCGGCGAGATCTTCGGTCTCGGCCAGAACAGCATCCGGGTCGCGCTCGCGCGGTTGCTGGCCCGTGGCACGGTCGCGCGCGACGAGCGCGGACGCTATCGGCTCGGCTACGCCGCCGAGGCGATCAACCGGGAGGTTCGAGGCTGGCGCCACATCGAGGAGCGGATCGTCGCCTGGCGGGGAGACTGGATCGGTGTGCACTGCGCGACCGGACGCCGCGGCGGTGCACGCCCGCGCAGCGCGCAGGCACTTCGCTTCCTCGGATTCCGTGCGCTCTCGCCCGGATTGCACGTCCGGCCCAACAACATCGATGACGGCATCGAGGGCCTGCGCGAGCGACTGCACGGATTGGGGCTGGTCGACGGGGCGCTCGTCGTCGGCCTCTCCGACCTCGATCTGCACAGCCAGGCGCGCGCGCGTCGCCTCTGGAATGCCGACGCCCCGGCTCTCGCGTACCGCGCGATGCGGGACGACCTCGCAAGGAGCGAGGTGCGCCTCGCCCAAGCCAGCGTCGAAGAGGCCATGGTCGAGAGCTTCATGCTCGGTGGCCGCGCGATTCGGCAGCTGGTTCTCGACCCGCTCCTGCCCGACGCCATCGCCCCGGGTGACGAACGACGCGCGCTGGTGGCGCGGATGACCGAATATGACGCATTCGGGCGCTCGCTCTGGGCCGCCTTCATGCAGTCCCACGACCTGCCATATCGACGAACTCCCGCTGATCTGCGCCTGGCCGATGGGACCGACCGGATCGCACGATTCTCGGCGGCGACGGCCAGATAAGCCAGGGATCGAATGAACGCCGCAGCGCTGGATAGGGAAGTCGAGGTGGCCGAGGAGTCGCGGAGGAGCTGGCGCGAAGCGCTTACGCAGGGCGAGATCCAGGACCTGCAGCGGATGCAGGATTGGCGATCGTGGTGGACGCTCGCAGTCAACTGGGGCCTGGTCTTCGCATCTTTCGCACTGGTTTCGTGGAGGCCGAATCCAATCACGATCCTCATCGCCCTCTTCGTGATCGGTGCTCGCCAACTCGGCTTCGCGGTGCTGATGCATGACGCCTCCCACTACACGCTCTTCAGCGGCAAGAAGTTGAACGACTGGGTGGGCAACTGGCTCGGTGCCTATCCGATCTGGGGCGATCTGCGGCCCTATCGCCCCTACCACCTGCAGCACCATGCGCATACGTGGACCGACAAGGATCCGGACGTCTCGCTGGCCATGCCCTTCCCGATCACGAAGGAGAGCTTCCGCCGCAAGGTCTGGCGCGACCTCTCGGGACAGACGGGCTGGAAGCGTGCGCGGTTCACCGTCAAGCGTGACATGGGCTGGAGCCAGGGCAAAGTCCAGCGCGGGAAGAGAGCGGGCCCCCGGAAGCTGGTGCCGGTGCTGATCACCAACGCAGCGCTGCTCGCCATCCTGACCGCATTCGGCCACCCGACTCTCTACATGCTCTGGGTAGTGGCTTGGCTGACCACGTACAGCCTGGTGATGCGCATTCGCGCCATCGCGGAGCACTCGATGGTGCCCGATCCGAGCAACGAGCTGACGCAGACGCGCACCACGCTCGCGTCCTGGTGGGAGCGTCTGCTGATCGCGCCGAATGCCGTGAACTTTCATCTCGAGCACCACCTGAACATGCGTGTGCCGCACTATCATCTGGCGCGCATGCATTCCATGCTGGACGAGCGTGGCGTATTGAAGCAGGCATTGGTTGCTCCAAGCTA
>JAFDDH010000449.1 GCA_019310975.1 Deltaproteobacteria bacterium
TCTATCAAATATCGCGGGGAATTCTCTACACTCCAGATATCCCAACCTGGACGGGAGACGACACCCGCCCTCCGGCACACCAGGATTGGAGGACACCGGCTCTGATAGAGTCCTGGCCCCCACGTAGAGGAGCCCGCATGAGCAGTTCGAAGATCGCCCTCGACCCCAGGATCGACCCTCGCATCAAGGCCCTGCTCGGCGCGATGGCGATTCCCGCAGCCGCGGACGTAGCGAGCCGGGAGGAGATTCTCGAGCAAGCGGAGAGCGAGGAGGCCAAGGCAGTCATCGCGGCGCTGAAGACCTTCATGGAGATGTGTGACAACGAGGACGTCGCACCGTCCGCGGGTCTCACGATCACCACGCGTGAGTTCACCTCCGAGCCGGACGGCAACACGATCAAGATCCAGCTGATCCAGCCGGAGTCGGCCGAGCCCCTACCCTGCGTCTACTACATCCACGGTGGTGGAATGCAGACGATGTCGTGCTACGACGGCAACTACCGTGCCTGGGGGAAGATCATCGCGGCGCACGGCGTCACGGTTGCGATGGTCGATTTTCGCAACGCGATCACGCCCAGCTCGACCCCGGAGGTGGCCCCCTACCCGGCCGGACTCAACGACTGCGTATCCGGGTTGAAGTGGGTCGCAGCCAGCGGCGCAGAGCTGAACATCGATCCCGGGCGGATCATCGTCGCAGGCGAGAGCGGCGGTGGGAACCTCACGCTGGCGACCGGCATGCGCCTCAAACGCGAGGGACACCTCGACCTGATCCGGGGTCTCTACGCACTCTGCCCCTACATCGCGGGGATCTGGCCGCTCGACGAGAACCCATCTTCGATCGAGAACAATGGTATCCTGCTCGATCTACACAATAATCAGGGCGCAATGGCGTACGGGATCGAGGAGCTCGAGAAGCGCAATCCGCTGGCGTGGCCGGGCTTCGCCAAGGGCGAGGACGTCCACGGCCTGCCGCCCACCGTGATCAGCGTGAACGAGTGCGATCCGCTGCGCGACGAGGGGATCAACTTCTACCGACTACTCCTGCGTGAGGGTGTCGAGGCCCGCTGTCGCCAGGTCATGGGCTCGATGCACGGCACCGAGATCTTCCCGAGTGTCTGTCCCGAGATCAGTCGGGACACAGC
The DNA here is from genome assembly GCA_019310975.1 of Deltaproteobacteria bacterium. Taxonomy (GTDB): domain Bacteria; phylum Myxococcota_A; class UBA9160; order UBA9160; family UBA4427; genus JAFDDH01. The sequence continues at coordinate 1,142 of JAFDDH010000449.1, forward strand.
TCTGAGCATCGCCGAGTTCTGCCGGCAGCCCGGCCGCTGACCCTTCCCCTGCTCTGCACGAAACACAGCCAACCTCAAAGGAGACCTCGCGGTGAAATGCACAGACTGGTTCATCGATGCCGACACTCACATCACCGAGCCGGGAGATGTGTGGACGTCCCGCCTACCTCGGAAATTCCAGGACGCAGCACCTCGGATGATCCGTACGGACGACGGAGTCGATGTCTGGCAGTTCGGAAAAACTGAGCGCAAGATTCCGGTCGGTGCCACCGCGATGGCGGGCTGGCCGGAGCCCTTCCCCTCCTTTCCCAAGAACCTGGACGAGGCCGCACCCGCCACCTACGACGCCAAGGCACGCCTCGAGTACATGGACGAGATCGGCGCCTGGGCGATGGCCCTCTACCCCAACATCGGAGGCTTCGGCAGCGAGACCTTCCTCGGGCTCGACGACCCCGAGCTCATGCTCGCGTGCGTCCAGGCCTACAACGACTGGCTCATCGAGTGGATCTCTCCCGATCCGCGGCGCTTCATCCCCGTGATGGCGACTCCCTTCTGGGATGTGGACGCCGCCGTGAGCGAGATCCAGCGATGCCGGGAGATCGGCCACAAGGCCATCCTCTTCAAGAGTGCTCCCCAGGACTTCGGCATGCCACTCATCGGCGACCCGCACTGGAATCCCATCTGGAGCGCCGCGCAGGACGTCGACCTGCCCATCAGCCTCCACATCGGCAGCGGAGACTTCCAGGACCAACTCATGAATCCGGCGCGTTTCGCGACGCACGGCATCGCGCCCACCACGGTCTACGGGTCGATGTCGATCCTGCTCGCCAACGCGATCACGCTGATGGACGTAGTGATGTCGGGGATCCTGCCGCGCAATCCCAAGCTCCGGGTCGTCTCCGTGGAGAGCGGGATCGGTTGGATGCCCTTCGTGAAGGAGGCCCTCAACCACGGCTTCCACTATGCAAACGTCTCGACCGAGAAGCCGGAGTTCACGAAGCCCCCCGGCGACTACATGCGAGAGCAGGTCTGGGCCTGCACGTTCTTCGAAAAGTTCGGGCCGAACACCGCCCTCGAGGAGATCGGAGTCGATCGCGTCCTCTTCGAGACCGACTACCCCCATCCCATCTGCCTCTACGGCGACGAAGTTCGCGA
>JAFDDH010000202.1 GCA_019310975.1 Deltaproteobacteria bacterium
GCGGGCTTCGACGTGAGCTGGCAGCCACTGGATGCCGAGGACGAGATCGGAATCGACATCTACGAGCCCTCCCAGACCGAAGTGTTGATCGATTGAGCGGTCGACCATCGTCCGCCCCATCGGACACGGATGCACCGCGACTCTGCGAGTGGAACGGCGTCTCAATCCCAATCACTCAATTGGGGCATGGGCTCTGCCCCGCCAGGCGGGGCGGGGCGTGCGCGGAGCCGATCAGAGCTACGAACTTCGAATCCGAGGACGCCCTCGAAATCGCTGTGCAAGGCGTGGGATCTCGTTTATAAAGAAAGCTTCACTCGATCTGGAGCCGCGGAGTCGGATTGCCGAATCGCGTCGTCGCCGAAGAGCTCGATCTGCTGGCCAAGATCAGCTCGCTGCTCAGTGAGCTGCCCGAGGCGAAGACGGCCTCGGAGGCGCCCATCGTTCGTGAGCTCGAGCGGCTGCGCGCCGTCATCCTGTCCGGCGACGAGGCCAAGGACATCTCCGCCCTGACCGAGCAGTACCACCATCAATCCGCGGTGCTCTCGCAGCTGCGTAGTGTGGGTGCCGCCGCTCGGGTTGATCCGGGGGCTCCCTACTTCGCCCATTTGCGGCTGCGCGAGGACGGCAAGGAGCGCGACCTGTGTCTGGGCCGTGCGACCTGCATCGAGCGCGGCATCCGCATCGTGGATTGGCGCGATGCGCCGATCTCCAAGATCTTTTACAGCTATCGCCAGGGCGACGAGTACGACGAGGAGATTGCCGGACGCGAGCGCATCGGCGAGGTCGCAGTGCGGCGCATGGTGCGCATTCGCGGGGGAAATCTCGAGCGGGTGCAGGCGCCCGAGGGTGACTTCCAGGCCGACCCGAGCCAGGCCGACGGCTGGAGCCAGGAGCAATCGATGCGCCCACGGCTGGCCGGGGGTGAGGCCGTCGCGATCCGCGCCTTCAAGCCGGGCGCGGGCCGGGATCGCCGCCTCGGTCAGGGCGAGGATGGTCAGGAGATGCGCGCCGACAAGCATCTGCCCGAGATCACCAGCCTGATCGATCCGACGCAATTCGAGCTGATCATCCACGACATGCCGGGCTTCCTGGTGATCCGCGGGACGGCGGGCTCGGGCAAGACCACGGTGGCGCTCCACCGCGTCGCGTATCTGGCCTTCGAGAACCCGGCCATCGACGGCCCCGAGACCATGGTGGTCGTCTTCTCACGTGCGCTGGCGCGCTTCGTGGGACACGTGCTGCCCTCGCTGGGGCTCTCGCGCGTGCGAATCGTGGCCTATCGCGAGTGGGCGTACGAGCAGCGTCGCCTCCACTTCCCGCGTCTGCCCGCGGCGCAGCGCGAGGACACACCCGCGCTGATCCAGCGCATCAAGCTGCACCCCTTCCTGGCGATCGCGCTGGCGGAGCACGTCGCACAGGTGCCGGGCGAGCCGACGGCGGCCCGCGCAATCGAGGATTGGTCGGGCGTGCTCTGCGAGCCCGGGCTGCTCTTGGCCGTGGCCGAGCGGGAGGCGCCAGGTGCCTTCAGTGCGAAGGACATCGACAGATTCGTCGAATGGCACCGGCGGCACCTGGACGAGATCTATGCCGCGATGGGTGGCGACGAGACCGCTCAAGCCGAGCTCGACCCCGAGGATGACGCGCTGCTTCTGCGCGCCTTCCAGCTGCGCGTCGGGCCGCTGCGGGCTGGCGGCAAGAAGCCCTTCATGCTGCATCACCTGGTCGTCGACGAGGTGCAGGACTTCTCGCCCCTCGAGGTGCAGGTGCTGCTGGGCTGCATGGGCGAGGACGCCAGCATCACGCTGGCGGGTGATACGCAGCAGCACGTGGTACAGAACAGCGGCTTCACGTCGTGGAGTGAGTTCTTCCGCTGCCTGGGCATCCCGGGCGCCGAGGTCGAGACGCTGCGCGTCAGCTACCGCTCGTCGCGGGAGATCGTGCATTTCGCCAGCTCGGTGCTCGGCGATCTGCGCGAGGACGAGGACCTGCCCGAGACGCCGCGGACCGGCCCGCCGGTCGAGCTCTTCCGCTTCACGGATCGCGGCGTCTGCGTGGCCTTCATCGCCGATGCGCTGCGCGAGCTGCACGCCACCGAGCCGCTGGCCTCGGTGGCCATTCTCACACCGTCCACGTCGGCGAGTGCCGCCTACTACGAAGGGCTCGAGCGCTGCGAGCTGCCCCGGCTGAGCTGGGTGCGCGAGCAGGACTTCAGCTTCGCGGCCGGTGTGGAGATTACCGAGATCGAGCAGGTGAAGGGCCTGGAGTTCGATTACGTGATCCTGGTCGACGTCGACGCGACCCAGTACCCCGATTCGGATCCGGCCCGCCGGCTGCTACACGTGGGCGCCACGCGCGCGATCCACCAGCTCTGGCTCACGAGCGTGGGGACGCCCTCGATCCTGGCCGAGGAGCTCTGGAGGGAGTGAATGGCCTTCCAACCCGGCGATCGCGTCCGCGTCTGCGCGTTGGACACCGAGTACACAGGCTGTCGCGGCACCGTGGCGGACGATCCGGCGCTGGCGGCCGATGGCGTCACGCCGATCGGTCACCACGTCGCGATCGACGGTGAGAATGGCGTCCTGCGTCCCTTCCTCGTCCAGGATCTCGAGCCGCTGCGTCCGGTCCGCGTTCGGCGCGACGCGGCTGGGCGGCGAATCGAGGTCGGCGGCGAGAGCTGAGGCCCGCTCCTTGACGGCCGCTACTCGGCTTCTCCGAGCGGGCGCCTGATGGTTCGCCAGCTGCGCGTGCGCGCGGACGGGCAGGGCCTGCACGAGATTACCCGCGAGCTCGAGGCGGTCGTCGAGCAGGCGAATATCGAGGAGGGGCTCTGCACGCTCTTCGTGCAGCACACCTCCGCCAGCCTCGTCGTGCAGGAGAACGCCGACCCCTCCGCACGGCGCGACCTGGAGCGCTGGATCGCCCGCCTCGTGGTCGAGGGCGACCCGCTCTATACGCATACGCTGGAAGGTGCGGACGACATGCCGGCGCACATCAAGGCTGCGCTGACCGCAACCTCGCTGTCGATTCCGATCCTGGCCGGGCGGCTGGCACTCGGGACGTGGCAGGGAGTGTTTCTGTGGGAGCACCGACATCGCGGCGGTGAGCGGTCGATCGCAGTTCATGTGGCCTGAGAACCCTGCGGCGAAGACTCGGCCCCCCAAGGGGTTGCCTGTGACGCCCGCCGGTCAGGTCGGTTCCCCGGCGAGCCGATGAGTGTGTCATGACGCCGTCCGCGCGAAACAGAGCCCGCCCGATCATTCCGGTCATGCTGGGCTGCCTCGCACTCGTCACCGGCTGCTCGGTGCTCGAGGTCATCGACGGCATCGGCAAGGACACCAAGCCCGCGCCGACCGCCAAGCAGCAGCCCACTCCGGGCGGGCCGTCGTTGCCGCCGGTGCCCGATGGGAGCGCGAAGGCAAAGCTGCGCGCGTACTACAACCGCAAGCCCGCCGAGCCGGCCGAAGAGGATCCGGACAATCCGATCGTGGGTTGCGAGCTTCGCAGTGGCACACAGTACATGCGCAGGCACGATTGCACGCTGCGCGGGGGCCGCGCGCTCGGCTGAGCGCCCGGGCCGGGAAACGACTCAGCTCTCGCCGGCTCCGTTCCAGGTTCGTACGCACTGCGCCGAATGCCGTCTCGAGCCGCACCCTGGACCCCGCGACTGAAGTACCTCGACCGCATCTCGAAGCGGACGGGGCCGGCGTGGTCCTCCGCATCGGCGTCGCTCCCCCTGACCGGGCCGGTTGGTGGAGTTAGCATCGCGGATCCACAATCGATGCTCGAATTCCCTGGAGGAGCCGATGTCCGACCTGCTCTATGAAAAGAAGGATCACGTCGCCACGCTCACCATGAATCGCCCGGAGCGCATGAATGCCATCAGCGTGGCGATGCTCGCAGCCCTGGAGCAGGCGCTGGTCGATGCGGACGACGATCCCGAGATCCGCGTCATCGTTCTCACCGGATCGGGCCGCGGCTTCTGCAGCGGGCTCGATCTGAAGGACGCGGCAGCCGGGAAGGGAATCGGCGGCAGTGGACCGGTCTCGCCGGGCGGTGGCGCGGCGCATATCTCCACGCGCGCGCTTCCGACGGTCACGCTGCAACGCATCGACACGCCGGTGCTCTGCGTCCTCAACGGCGCCGCCGCCGGCTACGGGCTGGATCTGGCCCTGGGCTGTGATCTGCGACTGATGAGCGATCGCGCGAAGCTCGTGCCGGGCTTTGCCAAGCGCGGCATCGTGCCCGAGAGCGGCGGCACCTGGTTCCTGCCGAGGCTGGTGGGCTGGGCGAAGGCGTGCGAGATCGGCTTCCTGGCCGAGGATCTGGGGCCCGAGCGTGCGCTCGAGCTGGGGCTGGTGAACCGCGTCATTCCCCACGACGAGCTCGAGGACGCGGCGCGCGATTGGGCCGATCGCATCGCGCAGAACGCACCGCTGGCCGTTGCGGCCATCAAGCGGCTCTACCGCCACGGCCTGAGTCAGGATTTCGAGTCTCACTCGCATCACGTGCTGATGCAGCTCATGCTGCTGATGCGCTCCGATGACTTCAAGGAGGGGATCCAGTCCTTCATCGAGAAGCGCGATCCGGTCTTCACGGGGCGCTAGGCCGGTATCGCCGCACCCGGCTCGGCTGCCCACCGTTCAGATGCGTCGCTTGCGTCCGGCCCAGTAGGGATCGCGCAATCGCCGCTTGTAGAGCTTTCCGTTGGGGTCGCGCGGCAGAGCGTCTATGAAGTCGATGGATCGTGGACATTTGTAGCCGGCGAGATTCTCGCAGCAGAAGGCGATCAATGCTTCGGCCAGATCCGGCCCCGCGATCGCCGAGGCGCCGGGCTCGACGACCGCCTTGACCTGCTCGCCCCACTCCTGGTCGGGCACACCGAAGACCGCAGCATCGCCAACGCTGGGATGCCTGAAGAGCACCGACTCGATCTCCGCGGGATAGATGTTCACGCCGCCGGAGATGATCATGTCGATCTTGCGGTCCGAGAGGTAGAGATAGCCATCCGCATCGAGGTGGCCGACGTCACCGACAGTAAAGAAGTCGCCCTACCAATCGAGCATGCGCCGCTTTACATCGGTCGGGCAGGGCGCTCCGGCGTGGACCACATTGCGCAGGCAGGAGACGTCGTAGCGGTCGCGGACCTCTTCCGGGAGCTGCAGCAGGCGGTGGAATTGTGTGGGCACCATGTGGGTCTGGGTGACGCGCTCCCGCTCGATCAGCGCGAGCGCGCTCTCCGGCGTCCAGCGGTCCATGAGCACGATACGGTGCTCGAAGTGGAGCGAGAACCACGCATAGGCGAGGGCGGCAAGGTGGTACATCGGTGAGCCGCAGAGATGAACGCCGTCGCCGCCGGGCTCGATTCCAAATCGGCGAAGATGCGCGGCGTAGAGACCGATCGCGGTGTCCGGATCCATCGCGGGCAGTGCGCGGCGCACGCTCTTGGGCCGCCCCGTGGTTCCCGATGTGTACTGCAGCATCTGACCGGCCAGACGCTGCTCGGGTCGCGTGTCCGGCTGGCCTTGGATGAGCGATTCGATCGGCTCGAAGCCGGGGATCTCGCCACGGCTGAAGCAGGCGGCTTCGCTGAGACCCCCTGCGCGGGCCGCCGCGGCACTCTTCTCGCCGCGGCACTCTTCTCGCCGAGTCGCTCATCGCCGAAGAAGGCGCGCGTTTCCGAGTCGCGCAGGATGTGGGCGATCTCGTCCTCGGCGAGGTGCGTGTTGATCGGCGTGATGTGCCAGCCGGCCTGCATCGCCGCCAGGTAGAGCTCGAGCACCGTTGCCGAATTGGTAAGCGAGAGCGTTACGCAATCGCCCGCCTCGAGGCCCCGCGCTCGCAGGCCGTGAACGAGTCTATTACCGGACGCGAGCAGATCGCCGGCACGCCTCTTGCCGCCGTCGGGCTCGACGAGGGCAATGCGTTCGGGCGCCAGAGCGGCGGACTTCCAGAAGGAGAGGGTGCTCATCGACGGGCTCCGGCGCGTTGTCGCTGGCCCGCCTGTATAGCAGCGCCCGGAGCCGCACGGCTACCAACTCCCAGCGGCCGGGACAGCCGTCTCCTCGAAGCTCAGTTCGAGCTGGAAGGCTTGAGTGGCCTGGCCGCCGTGGCGATCGTCGACCTCGAGCTGCACCAGATGGGTCCCGGCCTGTGACTCGCGAGGCCTCCACAGCATCTGTCCGTCGAGCGAGTCGATCACCATGCCCTGCGGGCCCTCGATCAGGCGATAGGCGAACCGGCTGTCTCCGTCCGCGTCCTCGATCTGGATGCGGTATCGGAAGATGCCATCCGCTCCGAAGCCGGTCGGTGTGGAGACGATATGCGGCGGAGCGTTCTCGATCTCGATCGGATCGCTGCGCAGAGAATCGCTCTCGTGCATGCCGTCGTGGGCGACGGCAGCGACTCTCACCTGGTCGCCACGCTTGAACTCATGCGAGTGAAGCACCTCGGAATCGTCGCCGCGCAGCGACCCGTTGATCCACCAGGTATACGAGAACTCGATCGGATCGCCTTCCGGGTCGCTGGCCTGAGCGCGCGCGGTCAGGTCCGCGTCGCCGCTGGCGCCGGTCATTGGATGGAGCTCGACGGCCAGCATCATCGGAGGCTGATTGCCGAGCCGAATCGCGGCCTCTACCGGCATGCTCTGCACAGATCCGTCATGCGCGGTGACGGTGACCGCCACCTCCTGGCCCTGCCCCAGTGAGCCCGGCGCGAGGTTGGGACCGGTCTCCTCCATTCGCCTTCCGTCGATCCGCCACTCGTATTCGAGCGTCAGCGGGTCGCCGTCGGCGTCCCGCGCCCGCACCTCGGCGGTCAGGGTGTCGCCTCGGCGGGGCGCGGCTGGGCGGATCAATACATCGACGATTTCGGGCGGCTGATTGCCTGCATGGGCCGTCATCGCATTCCCGTCCGCGACGGAGTCCGAGGGGGCGACGATCGTCTCGTCTCCGCCACAGCTCGAGAGCAGCAGCGCGGATGTGACGATCAAGGCGGAGATGGGTCTACGCATTATGGGGCTCCCTCCTGGCAGATCGGTTCTTGCTTCAGCGCGGCGATGCCGGTCCGGGCGGCAACCCCTCGACCTGAACCGTGAGCTCGAAGCTCTGACGCGAATAGGCTCCGTCGGCGTCGGCGACCTCGAAGTTGACCGGATGCGATCGTCATCCCCTCGGGCCCCTCGATCAGACGGAACGCGAAGCTCAGGTCGCGGTCGTGATCCACGATTTCCGGCGCATAGTCGAAGACGCCGCTCGGATCGAGACCGGGCGGGCTGGAAACGATCTCGGGGGCGGAGTTCCCGATCGTGATGGCCGTGCTCTCGAGGGGCAGACTCTCGGCCTGCCCATCGAAGGCGATGACACGAACCTGGATCCGGTCTCCGCGTCGCACGTGGCTCTTGGCGAATCGGCTTCCGTCGACGTCGGCGACGACTCCGTTCACGACCCATTCGAAGCGGAACGAGGTGTGATCCCCGTCGGGATCGACGACGCTGGGGTGCACTTCCCAATGCGGCTCGATGGGAAGGCCGTCGGCCATCTCGACGGTCTCGATCTCGAGCTCGGTGATCCGCGGCGGCCGATTGCCGAGCTGTGTCTCCAGGTAGGCCGGCATGCCGCGCTCGAACTCGTCCGAGGCGACGACGCTCACGCGGATCGTGCTGCCCTTGTCGGCCGCGGGCACGACGATCTCCGCACCATCGGACAGGATCCGCTGTCCGCCGACCTCCCACTCGAACTCCAGCGTGATCGCATCGCCATCCGGATCGGATGCGACAGCGACCGCCTGGAGTCGGGCACCGGGCACCGCCGTCGACGGGACGAAGCGGATGCCCGTGACGCTCGGTGCCGTGTTTACGGAGGCGGGCTCGGATCTGCGCACCATCGCAGTGCCACTGGACGAGGGCTGCTTCAGGTCCGACTCACCACAGGCGAGCGCCAACGCGCATGTGGCGGAAAGTGCAATCGCAGTCGAGCGAACGCCGCTTGAATCCATTCGTCGATCCCCCCAGTCGACTCTCTGCCCTCTATCGGCCTATCTGCCTTCTATGCCATCCACTCTTCGCTCAGCTCAGCTCAGCTCAGCTCAGCGCGGCAGTTGATCGATCCTCGTCACCGAATCCAGGACCCACTCGTTCTTCGTGTGGTGCGCTGCGAACTTGACCTTGGTCGCATCATCCATCCGGTGGGCGACCCCTTTGGTGGACGCGTAGATCTTCAGGTCCTCGAAGGAGACGGAGTGGCCCTCCAGGTCCTTGATGCGGGTCTG
>JAFDDH010000450.1 GCA_019310975.1 Deltaproteobacteria bacterium
CGAGAGATCCACGGGGGGCTCCATGACTACACTCATGGTCACGTTGGTCGTGCTGGGCGCCATCGGCTTCGTCAGCTGGCGCGCCATCCAGGGTCTGGACGGCGAGCAGAAGCGCGCCATCACGGATAGGGCGGTCGGCGTCTTCGACTGGGCGGAGGCCAAGGGCTACCTCCGTCGCGCACCGGCCTTCGAGAGCGACTACCACGCAGAGTACCCCGAGCTGCGGCTCCTGGAGAGCGACTACGCGACGGTCCGCAAGGAGTGCCAAGAGCTGCTCGGCATGAAGGAGCGGATCACCGACGTCGAAGCCCTCGGCGGCGGCTACACGGACGGCGGCATCCACGCTATTGGGTGGAAGAGCTTCATGTTCAAGTCGGGGGAGTTCATCGAGTCGAACTGCCGCATGGCGCCCGAGACGACGAAGATTCTCGAGCGGATCCCCAACCTCTACACCGCGTTCTTCTCCATCCTCGAGCCGCACCAATACGTCACGCCGCACTTCGGCTACTACAAGGGCTTCCTCCGCTATCACCTGGGTGTGATCATCCCGGGCAACAACATCGATCGGAGCGCGTGGCTGCGCGTCAACGCCGACAGGGCGGACAACGACAGGGCGGACAACGACAGGGACGACCACAGCCTGATCGAGAGGGGCGAGAAGTACTACTGGCACGACGGCGAGGGGGTGATGTTCGACGATACCTATCTGCATGATGCCGCCAACGACTCGGACGAGGTGCGCGTCGTGCTCTGGCTCGATGTCGCGCGCAAGATGTCCTTCTGGCTTCACGCATTCAACAAGCTCTTCCTCTTCATCGTGCACCGGGACGCTTCGATCAAGGTGATCCGGAACAACGCCCGCATCGAATGAGCCACTGGGCGCGGATGCGCGCGGCACGGAAGCTCGACTCGTTGCGGCGGCTTGCGGCGTCGCCGATCGGTGTATCGAGCGGCATGGGTCGAGGCCTCGCACCGGGGTTCTTCCGCCGAGCGGTGAAGCGCACTACGCTCGATGCACTGGCCCGGGAGGCCGCGGAGAAGAAGTCATGAGACGATTCGCCGTTCCGTCCGTCCTGCTCCTGCTCGGTTCTCTGGCACAGGTGCTCTCTCCGGCGGGGCTGCGGGCGGAAGTGCCGGCCGAGATCATCGGGCGAGTGGAGCGCATGCCCCTGCCGCCGAGTCCGCACTGGGCGACGGCCTCCGACCCGCTGCTCGAGCGCTCGGCCATCATCGATCTGGACAACGATCGCCTGCTGGGCGTCGTGGACGGCGGCTGGGGGTTCACGATCCCGGTCTTCTCGCGCGACGCGAGCGAGATCTACGTGCCCGAGACCCACTACTCGCGCCGCAGCCGGGGTGTACGCACGGACGTCGTCACCTTCTACGATCTCGAGACCCTCACGCCGCAGGCCGAGGTCGAGATTCCGCCCAAGCGCGCCAGCAATACGCTCCCGATGGCGAACGCAGCGCTCTCCGACGACGGGCGCCTGCTCGCCGTCTTCAACATGAACCCGAGCACGTCGCTCAGCATCGTGGACGTCGTCGAGCGCCGCTTCGTCGGCGAAATCGGGACGCCGGGCTGCAGCCTCGTCTACGCGGCCGGTCCGCGTCGCTTCGCGATGCTCTGCAGCGACGGCGCGCTGCTGCTGATCCAGCTCGACGAGTCCGGGCGGCTCGAGTCGCGTAGGCGCAGCCAGCCCTTCTTCGATCCGCAGGTGGATCCCGTCACCGAGAAGGCCGTGCGCTGGGGCGACACCTGGCTCTTCGTCTCCTTCGACGGCTTCGTGCATCCGGTGGACGTCTCCGGCTCGGAGCCGGTCTTCGGCCCGCGCTGGTCGCTGTTCACGAAGCCCGAGCGTCGCGAGGGCTGGCGGATCGGCGGCTCGCGCCACCTGGCCGTGCATCAGTCCAGCGGGCGCTTCTACTCGCTCGTGCACCGGGGTGAGCAGGACAGCCACAAGGACGGCGGCAAGACGGTCTTCGTCTACGACCTGGCCACGCAGGAACGCGTGCAGCGCATCGACCTCTACTCGGTGGGCCTCACCTACCTGGGCATCCCGGTCGGCTTTGGCGAAAACTGGATCTGGCCCTTCAACCGACTCTACGACGGGCTGCTCGGGCTCGCGGGTGACGCGCTCGGTGTCGAGGAGATCAGCGTCACCCAGGACGAACGGCCGCTGCTGGTCACGGCCGCCAACTACGCGGGCGTGGTGGCGATCTACGATGCGCAGAGTGGCGACTTCCTCGGGCGCGTCACCACCGGCAACATGACGGTGCT
>JAFDDH010000451.1 GCA_019310975.1 Deltaproteobacteria bacterium
CGGCGCGGGGGATCCTTCATGAAGCCCTGTCTCGCCATTCCGATCTACGACCACGACGGCACGATCGCCGAAGTCGTCGAGTCGCTCGCCTATCTCGACCTCCCCTGCATCATCGTCGATGATGGCAGCCACGAAGCCACGCAGCGAGAGCTGGCCGATCTGGAGGCGCGCTTCGACTGGGTCCGGGTCGTCCATCACCAGACGAATCAGGGGAAAGGCGCCGCACTGCGCACCGCCTACCGGACCGCCGGTGCCGCGGGCATGACGCACGTCGTCCAACTCGACGCGGACGGGCAGCACGATTCTCGCGACGTGCCGCGGCTGCTCGACGCAGCACGCAGCAATCCAGAAGCGCTCGTACTCGGGGCGCCGATCTTCGACGACTCCGTTCCCTTCCACCGTCTCCACGGCCGCAAGCTCTCCCAGGGAATCGTGTGGCTCGAGACGCTCTCGATGTCGGTGCGCGATCCACTCTGCGGTTTCCGCTGCATCCCGCTCGCGACCACCCTCGCGCTGCTGGACCGTGCGAAGACCGGCGACCACATGGACTTCGACCCCGAGCTCATCATCCGCCTGGTGCGCGCGGGTGTTCCGGTCATTAACGTGCCCACGGCGGTCTACTACCACGAGGCGGGCATCTCCCACTTCAGGATGCTCGAGGACAACCTGCGCATCGCGTGGACCTATATCCGACTGGCGGGGGAGGCTCTCGTGTATCGATCGCGCACCGTCGATATCGGCGGCCCCCGGCCCTGATGACGGGCGAGGGACACGACGCCGCCCCGAGCGCCGGATGGTCATCGGCTGGCGAGCGTGGATCTCCGCTCGCGCTGCGATTCATCGTCGGCTGCGTGCGCACCATCGGGCCGGGACCGCTGGTCATCCTGCTTGCACCCATCGCACTCTACTTCGTTGCCTTCGCAACTGAGGCCAGACGAGCCTCGCGCTCCTATCTAAGGCGAATACGCCACGTGCAGGGTGAGAGCGGCGAGCCCGGCCTCCTGGCCGTCTACCGTCACATCTACAGCTTCGCGGCCGCGATTCTCGACCGGGTCGCACTATGGAGCAGTGCGATCGATCGATTCGATATCGAGATCCACGGCCGAGAGCACATGCAGCCAGCCATCGAGGCGCACACCGGGGCCTTCCTGATCGGAGCGCACATCGGTAGCTTCGACGTGCTGCGCGTAATCGCCCGCGATGCGGACATTCCGATCAACGTGCTGATGTACTCGGTCCATGCCGAGCGCATCAACCAGGCCTTCAAGGAGCTCGACCCAGATTCCAACGTGCGAATCATCGACCTCGACCAGACGTCGGTGAATACGGGCCTCGAGATCAGGCGCTGTATCGAGCGTGGCGAGTTCGTCGCGGTCCTGGCGGATCGGATGCGGCCCAGTGCGCGCAATCGCGTGGGCTACGCGAACTTCCTTGGCGATCAGGCCGCCTTTCCGCAGGGTCCCTTCCTGCTGGCAAGTCTGCTCCGGCTTCCGGTGGTGCTGACCATCGCACTTCGCCGCGGACCCAGGCGCTATGATATCTACCTCGAGCCGATCTCCGACGGTGCGCCGATCGGTCCGAAGGAGCGGCCGGCGGCGATCCAGCAGCAGATCGAGCTCTACGCGAGCCGCCTCGAGCACTACTGTCTGGAGGCGCCGCTTCAGTGGTTCAACTTCTACGATTTCTGGGCAAAGGCCGACAATGAACGCGGTTGAATCGCTCGAGGTCGCCTCACTGATCCCTCACTGCGGTGAGAGTGTCCTGCTCGATCGCATCGTCGAACACGATGGCGAGAGCACCACCTCGAGCATCATCGTCGGGAGCCAATCCTGGCTGGTCCGAGAGGACGGCAGCGTGGCGCCGTGGCTCACCGTCGAATACATGGCGCAGAGCATTGCTCTCCACGAGGGAATCGTTGCCGTGACCAACGGCCGCGAGCTTCCGCTGGGCTTCCTCGTCTCCGTGGTGGCACTCGACATTCGCGGCACGACGCTGCAGCGCGGAGAACGACTCGAGGTGCGCACGACGCGAGTGCGCGGACGGCCCGGGCTCGGCGTGCTCTCGCATTGCTGCACGCTGCATCGACGCGGCGCAGAGGGCGCGCCGGACGTGATCGCCGAGGGACGGCTGTCGATCTCGATCCCGAGGCAGTAGCCGAGGGCAGGGAGAAGGGCGCACCCGGGCTCGCCATGGGGGGAGACGGAAGACTCTTCCGCATGCCCTATCGAGAGGCTGAGGGGACTTCGCCTCGCCTTGCGCCGCACAGATCGCGGT
>JAFDDH010000203.1 GCA_019310975.1 Deltaproteobacteria bacterium
CGGAACTTCATCCCCGGATCGAGTGGAGCGATGAGCTTGAGCGACTCGATCTCTTCGACGACGGGTGCGTGACCCTGCAGCAGCGCCAGCAGGTCCATGGCCCAATCGAGTTGCAGCACGCCAGGGACGAGCACCCGTTCGGGAAAGTGACCGGCGAAGCACTCGAGATCCTTGGGTACCACACAGGCGCACTCGATAAAGTCGCTCCCCCGGAGCTCTTCGAGCACCTCGGGGCGATCCGGGCTCCCGGACTCGATGCCACGGGTCTGGAACAATTGGCCGAGGGCCTCTCGCGTCACCTTGCCCTGCGTGTTCTCGGGTAGTCGAGGCACGATGCGCCAATAGCGGGGATGCAACACGGGATCCCAGCTGCCGGCGAGGGCCTCGCGCAGATCTCGCGTGAAGGCCCGGCGCCCCTCGGAGCGAAGGACGTCCGCGCCGCGCTCGGAGGCGACGACGACCGCCGCAACACGCTGCTCCGACTCGCGATCGATGGTGGTCAGCGCCGCCTCTTCGAGCCACTCGTGCCCTCGAAGCTGCGAAGCCATGCGGGTCAGATCCAGTCGCTTCTCACCCACTTTGACGATCTGGTCCGAGCGCCCGCCGAGCCGGAATCGACCGTCGGCAAGGAGTTCGATGCGGTCGCCGGTTGCGAATCCCTCTCCGCTCGCTTCGACGCTGACCAGGGGAGAGCGGACACGCAGGACTCCGCGGCCCGCGTCCCGTGTCACGCGCGCACAGGGGAAGGGCGTCCACAGTGCTTCGCCAGTCTCGGGCTGCTGAGAGCGCCAGGCGATTCCGCCGGTTTCCGTCGAGCCCAGCACCTCGATGGGTGCGTGCCCGACCACGCGGGCCACGGCATGCGCCGTATCGGTCGGAAGCGGCCCGCCCGAGGAGAAGATGGCGTGACATTGGTCGCGGAGGGTCTTTGCTCCGGCGTGGCGCGCCAGATGCTTGAGCGATGTGGGAACGCTCGCAAGTACGCTGGTCTTCGCCTCGTGCATTCGCGGCACCAGCTCGCCGGCGTGCAGGAGGTGCTGCGCGTCGAAGGGGCGCCCGGTGCACAGCGGCCAGAGCACACCAAAGAGCAGGCCGTAGAGATGCTGGTGCGATGCGGTCGAGAAGAAGGTCGAGCCTCCGACCTGCTCGCCCCAGCACGCTTCCAGCTGATCCACCTCCGCCTCGAGATGGGTGATGCGCTTGACGACGGGTTTCTCATCGCCGGTGGTGCCCGAGGTGAAGAGCTCGACGCTGAGCGCATCGGGCCGAAGCGGAGCCAGGTCTGTGGGCCCGACCGCTTTCCCATCCCGCAGTGGGTGCAGCGGTGAACCGCTCGCGAACCAATCCGGTTGATCCGAGAGGACCCCCGCGGCCCGCGTCTGGAGCGCCGCCAGCGAGTGGGGTTGTCGGTTCGGGGGCAAGATCGCGTGACAGCCCGCGTGCCAGAGCGCGAAGAGCCCAACCGCGAACGAGTAGGCGTCCTCGGTCAGGAGAATCCAGGCACCGCTGTGTTCTTGTGAGAGTCGCGCGTGCAAACTGGCCACGCCGTGTCGGAACTCGCCCCAGTCCACGCTGCGGCGACTTCGGGTGCCAGCGTCCCAGCATCGGGCGACCTCGGATTCCTCCGCTCGGTCCTGCCCAAGCAGTCCGTGGATCCGAGTCACGCGGCCCGGTTCTCCAGGACGAATTTTGCAAGACTGGCCACCGAGAAGAAGATCTCCCGATTCGTTTCCGGGTCGTCCTCGAGAGTCACGCCATAGCGCTCCTCGAGCACCATCGCGATCTCGAGCGAATCGATGGAATCGAGCCCGAGGCCGTCACCAAAGAGGGCCATGTCGGTCTCGATGTCCTCTGCTGTGACGTCCTCCAGCACCAGGGTCTCTACGATGAGTGACTTCAGCTCATCATGAAGTGCATTGATCTCGGACAAGTGCGAGTCGCCTCTCGAAGTGGTCGCGGAGCTTGGCTGTGATTGCCCGTGCCGCCCGCGGCCGACTCGTCCGCAGCGAGACGACTTCATCGATCGGCAGAGGCGGGTCAACTGTGAGCGTGACGGTGAACCGCCGCTCGGGGACATCCCACCAGGCCACCCCATGGTAGAGCGTAGCCGGCTCGCACTCGATCGTCACCGGAACCGGGTCGCTGCCGGCGTGCAGCGCGATGTGGGCCGCACCCCTGGCGAAGTGCCCCAGCTCGTTCTTGGGAGAGCGGGTTCCTTCCGGAAAGATCAGGACCGAGCGACCCCGGCGCAGTCTCTCTGCACATTCTTCCACCAGCTGCGGACCGCTTCGGTTGGGGACATACCCCGCCCCCTTGACCGCGCCGCCGAGCCAGAAATTGTCGTAGTGGCTCGCCTTGACCACGCAGTCCGCTTGAGGCATGAAGGACATCAGAATCAACGCGTCGATCAGGGTCGGATGGTTGGCGACGACGAGCGTACCGGGCTCGCGGAGCTTCTCGGCTCCGTGGACGCGCAGGCGCATGACCCCGAGCCCTATGACCACTGCGATGTAGAAACGAAGGGCCCAATGCATCGCGTACTGCGAGCGGATCTCACGTTGCTCGCCCGTGCCCCGGGTCAGCCGCACCAGCGGGAAGATCACGAGTGCGAGGAAGAGCGAGATCAGGCCGGCCGTTGCGAAGGAGATCGCGGTGGCGACGACGCGCCAGGCCCTACCCATGGAATGGGTGAGCGAGTCGAGCCGGCTGGCGAATGCGGCCGCAGCGTTCGCCTGGCTCGTGGTCGTGCGCCTTTCCATTGGTCCAGTATACAGTCAATCTTCTCGGGCCCGTCGGACCGCGGGGGTGAGCTACGACTCTCCGGCCAGCCCACTCACTGGTTGCGCGCATAGGGCCTCGCTCGTGGGATCACTGCAATCGGAAGCGATCGGATGCCGGGCCATTGCTGCGAGCGTCGAGCCGTCCCACGCCACGCGCGCCGACCCTCCTGATCCGAGGATTGGGGTAACCTCGAGCCCCATGGGGGGAAGACGCCTTTCCTGGCAGTGCGTCGACTCGGGGCGTGGACGCCTGCGTCGGGCGGGCCGGTGCATCGCGCTGGTGGCCGCCGTGATCTTCACCGGCGGCGCTGCGGACCGTGGGGCCAGCGCTGATCCCTCCACCGCGCCAGCACCGGAAACGCTCGAAGCCTTGATGGCCCACTTCGCCAGGAGCGGTGGTGTTCGGGCCCGCTTCGACGAGACCCGCACGCTCTCGATCCTCACCGTCCCGATCGAGACGGAGGGTTTCCTCTACTTCTCGCCCCCGGATCGGCTGGCCCGGGTGACGACGCATCCCGGTGCTTCGACGGTGGTCGTGCACGGGACGCGCGTTGTCTTCGAGGGTGAAACCGGGCGCCACGAGCTGGATCTCGCGTCGAGCGACATCGCACGCGGCCTGGTGGGCAACCTCATGGTGATGCTTCGCGGTGACCTGGCCGAGCTTCGCGCGCGTTATGCGATCACCTACGAAGCCGAAGGCGAGCGCTGGCAGCTGGATCTGGTGCCGCGCTCACGAGACCTGCGCGCACTGGTCGAGCTCGTGCGGGTGACGGGCGTGGGTGAGCGTCTCATGGGGATGGAGACCCGCGAGACGAATGGCGACGCCACGGTGACGCGCTTCTCGGAGGTGGAGAGTGGGCTCGACTTCGACGCCGACGGGAGCGAGAACGTCTTCTCGCTCGAGTCGGCCGGCAAGGACAGATGAGCGATCGACGCATCCGCGGGCTGACTCTCGTCTCGCTCGCGCTCCTCGGAGCCTTCTGTTTCACGCAGCTCGAGTTCTCGAGCTCGATTACCCACTTCATCCCGTCGCGCGCCGAAGCCGAGCTCGTACAGCTCTCGCTGGAGCTCATCGATTCGCCGCTGGTGCGTCACATGGTGCTCTCCGTCGAAGGGGGCCCCGAGCGCACGAAGGTCGCGGCCGAGCTCGCCGACACTCTGCGTGACCATCCGGAGGTCGCATGGGTGGAGGCCGGGTTCGACGAGGACACCCTGCGCGGCATCTACGAGCTCTACTTCGAGCGGCGCGTCTATCTGGGTTCGCTCCATCCCGAGCAGGAGATTCCCGAGCTGCTCTCGGCGTCGGCCCTCGAAGACCACGCAGCGGGGCTGCGTGCGCGGCTCGCGGGACCGGATGCGATGCTTGTGGCGCGCGCCGCGCCGGGCGATCCTTTGAATCTCTTCGACCGGCTGATCGCGCGCATGCGCGCCTTCCAGCCGCCGGCGGATGACGGGGTCGAGGCCGGCGACTTTGCGCTGGTCCAGGTCGGCCTGCGCAGCTCTCCATTCGACTCGGAGCGACAGCGCGGGCTGCTGCGTCACATCGAGGCCGAGTTCGCGCGAATCGCCGAAGCACACGGGGGTGAGTTCCTGCTCGAGCAGAGCGGGGCCAATCGATTCGCGGTCGATGCCGAGCGCAAGGTGCACGAGGACGTGAACCTCATCTCGGCGCTATCGATCAGCGTAGTCTGCGGGCTCTTCCTGCTCGTCTTCCGATCCCTGCGCCATCTGCTGATTGCGATCATCACGCCGATCGGCGGCTTCGCAGCTGCGCTGGCCGTGACGATCGCGACGACGCCGTCGATCCACGGCATCACGTTGGCGTTCGGCTTCGTACTGATCGGCGTTGCCATCGATTACCCGATCCACCTGATGAACCACCACGCGATGGCGGGGGCGGGTGCGACACCGCGAGACTCGGTCGCCCGCATCCGGGGGTCGCTATTGCTCTCGGGCGCGACCACGACGCTCGCGTTCCTCTCGCTTTCGCTGAGTCGCTTCCCGGGCCTTGGCGAAATGGGGACCTTCGCCGCCATTGGCGTGCCGGTCTCGCTGCTCCTCACAATCTTCGTACTGCCGGCCTTCCTGACCCAGCGGCCGACCGCGACGCCTACGCAGCAGGCCTTATCCGCCGGATTCCTCCGGCTCACGGAGTTGCTCGGTCGACGACCGGCCCTGCTCTGGCTGGCGCTGCTCGGCTTCATTGGGGTCGCCGCTGTGGGGATGCCGCAGCTTCATTGGCAGGACGATCCTTCGAAGCTCATGACCCTGGACGCCGGGCTGCTCGCCGAGGCCTCGCGGGTTCAGCATCGTGTGGGCGAGTTCGACGGCAGTCGCTTCGTCGTCGGCCTGGCGCCGGATCCCGAGTCGGCACTCGTGCTCAACGAGCGGATCTACGATCGCCTGACTCCGCTGGTTCTCTCCGGCGAAATAGAGGGCGTGGGCTCGCTCAGCGCCTTTCTCTTCTCAGAATCGCTCCAGCAGCGCAACCTGTCCGCCCTGCGCTCGGTGCCCGACCTCCACGCCCGAATCGACACCGCGTTCAGGGCGAACGATTTCAAGCAGGGCGCGTTCGCGCAGTTCACCACGGCGGTCGAGGCGCCGGGTGCACAGCCGCTTCGCCCAGAGGATCTGCGCGGCTCTCCCCTCGAGCGCGTGCTCGCAGCCCTGGTCGAGCTCGATGGTCGCTTCGTCGTCGTGACCCTCTTGCGGGGAGTGGGCTCGGGGGAGGTGCTCCGCGAGGCGCTCGAAGGTCTCGAGGGCGTTTACTACATCGATCAGAGGGAGATCATGGCGGGTGTGTACGAGGGCTATCGGCGCTCGACCGTGCGCATGGTCGCCGTGGGCGCCATCGTAGTCCTGATCGTGCTTCAGATCCGCTATCGGCGGCCCGTGCGCGGGCTGCTCGCCTTCCTGCCGGCGGCCCTGGCTGCGTCGACGACGCTCGGCTTGTTCGGCCTTTTCGACGTGCCGGTGAACGTCGTGAATGCGATCAGCCTGCTCGTGGTGCTCGGCATGGGGGTCGACTACGGGGTCTTCGCGGTGGACGCGGCCGCGGACCTCGAGCGCCAGGGATCGACGCTCACGAGCCTGCTCATCTCGTGCACCACCTCGGTCTTCGTCTTTGGCGTGCTGGCACTCTCCGGTCAGCCGGTGCTGCGCGCAATCGGGCTGACGACGGGCGTGGGCGTGCTGCTCGCGCTGGCGCTCTCGCCTTTGGTGCTCGCACTGGCAAGGCGGACATCAGGGCGATGAAGGGGTTCTCGAGATCGAGTGGATGGCGTGCCGGGGCGGTCGTGCTTCCACTCGTGGGCACACTGGCCTGTGCGACGCTGCTTGGCTGGCGTCCGACACAGGGTTGTCCCGTGGTCCCCGTCTCGAGTGCCGAGCTGCCGGAGCACGCGACTCTTCGTGCGCGCATGCGGATTCGCAGCGGGGATGCGGAAGTCGGGCTCGAGGTCGTGGCCCGGGCGCAGTCGGGCGAGCTGGTTGTCGTCGGACTCGCCCCGTACGGCCCGCGTCTGTTCACCGTGCACCAGCGCGAGCGAGAGTACGACGTCGAGACGGTGGGCTCGTCGGCCAGACTCCGGGTTCTGGCCCACTGGGTGATGGACGCCCTGCACCGCGCATATTGGATCGGGCCGGCTTCCAGCGATCCAGAGGGCGCCTCGCAGCCTCGGTTCGTGTGGGCCGGGGAGCGGGTTCTGGAGTCGGAGCACGATGGGCAGAGGCGGCGGGTATTCCTGCGGGCCGGCTCGGACTCCGCTGCCCCGGGAGTGACGATCGACTATTCTCGTCCCCCCGCTTCTGGGCGCGCCGTGATCCACAATCGCTGGTGCGGGTACGAGGCCGTCGTCGCGATCCTCGACGAGCAGACGGAGCGGGGCCGCCAAGAGCACTTGCACGACTTGGACGACTTGGACGACTAGGACGACTAGGACCACTGGGACCACGATTGCGAGCTGGGCGAGCAGGGCGCAACGCGCAGAGCGGAAGGCGACGGAGCAGGGGATCGATATGCTGAGCCGCCGCGCGACGCGCCCCTACCCGGTCACCAGCTGGTCGGTCGTGAACGCGCTCGGGACGACCACCGACCAGGTCGTGCGCGGGCTGCGCAGCGGCCGGCCGATGCTCTCGCCAGCGCCACCCGGGACCGGCTTCGCCACCGCCTGTGGCGCCGTCTCACAGGACCTCGCGCCGCTGCAAGGCGAGCTGGCTGGCCTCGATTCGCGCAACAACCGCTTCGTCGCGTGTGCGCTCGAGGAGATGGCCGGGGCGCTCGAGGCCGCGGTCGAGCGCTGGGG
>JAFDDH010000452.1 GCA_019310975.1 Deltaproteobacteria bacterium
CCAAATGTCGGATCATCATCGCCTGGGAATCATGTGGGCTCTCGCCGCAGCGTTCTGTGTCGCAGCATTCGTCGTGCCGTGGAAGATCGCCAGCCTGCATGGCGAGGCGAGCATCAACACGCTCGTGCTGCTGCTCTCGGCCGCGATCTTCAACAGCCTGCTGACGGCCTACCAGCAGAAGTCCTTTCCCGCATTTCGCTGGTTCGATCTGCGCGTCGCCACGGCGCTCGCAGTCGTCACCCTGCTCGGGAATCTCGCGAGTGCCAATGCGATCGAGCAGCTCTCGCCCGCTCTGCTGGTCGTCGTACAGCGGAGCGAGGTCATCATCGTCGCGCTGTTGGCCTGGCCGATCATCGGCGAGCGGATCGACCGGCGCTTCTGGCTGGGTGCGGGGCTCGCCGCCTGCGGCCTGTTGCTGTTGCAGGACCCCTTTGCCGGCGGGGAGCCCCGCACGGCCGGGATGGCTTGGGCGGGCGCCTCGGCGTTGTGCTTCAGCTCGATGGCGGTGATCACGAGAAAATTCATCCATCGCTTCGATGCGGTGACCGTGAACGCACTTCGGCTGTGGCTGGCGGTGGCCCTCTGGTTCCTGTGGAACGGCTTTCCCGCGGAGCTGTCCGAGATATCCACCAGGCAGGCGGGCTATGCCACCCTGGCGGCGTTCTTCGGCCCGTTCCTGGGACGCCTGTGCCTGATGACCTCAGCCCGATACGTCGAGGCGCGCATCTCGACCCTGTCGACGCTGGCGGCCCCACCGCTGACCCTGGCGCTCGGATACGTGGTCCTCTCGGATCTGCCGAGCGCGAGAGAGATCCAGGGCGGCATCGTCATGCTGATCGGAATCTCGATCCCGATTCTGGGCTGGGCGCAATCACGACCGCGACCGTCCCCGGCGCGCGTCGAGTCCACGGCAAGCTCGGCCAAATAGCCGATTAGGGGCCTCGGCCGGGTGTGCTCAATTCTCGAGGGACGCGACCACCCGACCCATGTTGCGACGCTCCACCAGGTCTCGTAGCGCCGCCGGAACCTCTGCCAAGGGCACGACCCGGGTCACCCTTGGGCGATAGGCTCCCCGTTCCATCAGCGCCAGCAGTGCGGCGTGCGCGTCTTCCTCGAGCTCGAGCGCCTGGGCGCCATAACCCGAGCCCATACAGACACCGACCAGCGTCCAGTTCTGCAGGTAGAACTCGTTGGGATGGATCGGAATCAAGCCAGCCGCGTGTCCCGCCATCACATGCCGGCCCTCTACGGCGAGCAGCGGTCGTGCAAGCCGTCCGGGTTCGCCCTGCACGAAGTCCACGATGACGTCGATCGCATGCTCGCCCCGCGCGCGGCGCACAGCGGCAACGAAGTCTTCCTCCAGATGATCGATCACCAGCTCGGCCCCGAGCTCGCGACAGAAAGCCGCCTTCTCGACGCCTCCGGCGACGGCGATCACCCGACAGCCGGCCGCCACACACAGTTGAACGGCCGAAGAGGGAACACCGCCCGCGGCGCCGAGCACCAGCACGGTCTCGCCGCGCTGCACCTGGCCACGGCGGTGCACGGCGTGGTACGCAGTATGCGACGGGATCACGAAGGCCGCGGCCTCCACATCCGAGAGCCCTGCCGGGACCTCGTAGATCGTCGGTGGGAACATCACCGCGCGCGGCGCGAAGCTACCGAAGGGTTGCGGCGTGAATCCCATCACGCGCTTGCCCATCCAGTCGCGCAGGTCGGGCGAGGTCTCCTCGACGATGCCCACGGCCTCCTGTCCCGACACGTAGGGGCGCTCGATCGGCACCGGGTACTCGCCCGTCGCCATCGTCACATCCGGTGTAGCCAGTGCTGCGGCCAGGACTCGCACGAAGAGATACGAGCTACAGGGCGGATCGCCCTCGCCGCGCCGGCGCAGGCCAGCGAGGTCGACGCTGAGCTCACTCATCGCCTCGTGACTGGGTTCAGAAATCTCGTCCCATTCGTAGACGTCCCAGGGATCCCCCGTCCCGCGCACGACCCAACCTTTCATCGCAATCGCCCTCCTCCGCTGTAGATTATCACGACTCGTCGTGGGATGGCGCGGCCTTGATCCGACCGTGAGGCGACGCGGTCGAGGACGCGCTGCAAGGCGGCTCGTTCAGGTCGACCGCGCACGCTGGCTCGGAGCGAGCAATCCGGCCAGGACCTCCGCGAAGGCGGGCGCCTCTTCGGGTCTGAGCTCCGCGATCGTGACGCGGATCGCCGGACCGCTGCGCAGTCGGAAGCGTTCACCCGCCGCCACGCCGTAGCCC
>JAFDDH010000453.1 GCA_019310975.1 Deltaproteobacteria bacterium
GCACATCGTCCGGGATCGGGTCGGACCGCAGGCGTCGCACCGCTCTCAGTGTCCTCATCGCTTCGTAGAGTTCCATACCATTCTCCCTCTGCGTTCTCTCTCGCACTCTCGCACCGGTTCTGTATCGCAGCCCTTCTGTATTGAGCCTGGATCCTCTCGACTACCTCACGCCCTTTGCCTCACCGGTGCGCTCAGCGCCCCCGAAAATGCGGCTTGCGTCTTTCGCGGATCGCGGCCAGCGCCTCCGCGTGGTCCTCGCTCTGGAGTGTGACGATCTCGAGGGCCGTCGACGTATCGAAAGCCACGTTCAAGGCGTCCTTGACCAGCTTGTTCACCGCCTGCTTGGTGTACTGGATGGCCAGAGGCGCTCCGGCGGCCAGCTTCGCCGCGAAGGCCATAGCCTGCTCCTGCAGCTCCTCGTCGGGCACCACGCGATTGACCAGCCCGAGGCGCTCCGCCTCCTGCGCGCTGACAGCATCGCCCGTCATCAGATACTGCTTCGCGCGGGCCGGGCCCAGAACCAGCGGCCAGATCGCGACGCCTCCATCTCCCGCCACGATGCCGACGCGAACGTGCGGGTCGGCGATCGTCGCTTGCTCGGCCATGAAGATGGTGTCGCACAGGAGTGCAATCGACGCACCCAGCCCCACCGCGTGTCCGTTCAGCGCCGCAATCAGTGGAACCTCCACATCGAGCAGATCCCAGATCAGCTGCTTCGCGTCGCGCCGCAGAGCCTCGAGCTTCTCGAGATCGTCGAGTGACGGGAACCAGTCGAAGTCGCCGCCCGCACTGAAAGCGCGACCACGTGCCGTCAACAGTACGGCGCGCGCGCGCTGCTCGCGCTTGAGCTCGCGAAAGAGCCGGGTAAACTCGTCGTGCAGCAGCCCGTCGACCGCGTTGAGGTTGCTCGTTGGGTGGTCGATCACGACGCGCAGCACATCGCCAAGCCGCTCGAAGTGGAGGGCCTGATAGCCGTCGTATCCGGTGGGGACCGAGTCGTCTGCAGTGTGAGGCGTCATGGGGATGCTTGCTCCAGCTCGCTTCTACGCGAGCGCTGTGGCTGTGGCTGTTTTCTAGAGCAATGCTCCAGCTTGGTAAATCAATCCCTGACCTCGGGTATGATTCGAGTCGTGACGTCCGAAGCTCCGATCGGCGGAAAGGCTCGCCGAACCTAGCGCGCTGAGCGGGATGCGGCCCGGGTCCACACTTCGCCCGCGATCTGCTACGAACGCTCGATCGTGCTCGCCCAGGCTCCAGAGGAGAATTCCGAATGCGTACCTCACACCTCGATCTCGCACGGGGGCTGGCCGCCCAGATCCGCTCGAGGGGCGACGAGATCGAACTCGCCCGCCAGGTGCCGGCCGACATCATCGACAGCCTGCGCCAGGGCGGCGTTTTTCGTCTCTGCACGCCGAAGGCGCTCGGAGGCAGTGAGGTGCCCGCGCTGGAGACGCTCCGCGTCATCGAGGAGATCGCCCGAGCGGATGGCTCGACTGCGTGGGTCGTGATGGTCGGTTCCACGACCGCCCTCCTGTCGGGCTATCTAACGGACGAGTGGGCGCGGCGGATCTACGGAGACGACCCGGGCGTCATCACGGTGGGCGTCACCGCACCGAACGGGCGTGCGCGCCAGGTCGAAGGTGGCATCGAGGTGACTGGCCAATGGCAGTGGGGCAGCGGTTGCCACCACGCCAACTGGCTGATCGGTGGATCACTCCTGGTCGACGACGCAGGCGAGATCGTACGCGACGAGAACGGAGCCCCCCATCACCTGCTGCCCTTCTTGTCGGCCGAGCAGGTCGAGATCCTCGACACCTGGTACGCACACGGCATGGCGGGTTCGGGCAGCGCGGATTTCAAGGTCCAAGCTGCCTTCGTACCAGAGGGGCGCTGGCTGCGCTTCGGCGTCAGCCAACCTCGCTTGAAGGGCCTCTACCAGTTTCCGCTGCTGGGATTTCTCGGACTCGGTGTGTGCTCGATTTCGCTCGGCCTGGCTCGTCGCGCGATCGACGAGCTTGTCTCGCTGGCCGGTCAGAAGGTTCCGGTCGCCAGCACCCGGACGCTCGCGAATCGGAGCTATGTCCAGTCTTCGGTAGCCGAGGCCGAGGCCGCCGTTCGCTCGGCGCGGGCCCTTCTGCGCGAGGCGGTCGAGTCGGCATGGGCCGCCGCCGCGGCCGGTGATCCGCTCACCGTCGAGCACCGGCTCCTGCTGCGTCTGGCCACCACCAACGCTTCGCGCCAATCCGCCCAGGCTCGCGCCAATCCGCCCAGGCGGTGGACCTCATGTACAACGCCGCTGGTGGAACTTCGGTCTACAACAGCAGCCCGCTGGCCCGCATCTTTCGCGACATGCACGTGGCCACGCAGCACATCATGGTGGCACCGCCAACCTACGAGCTGGCGGGGCGCGTCTTCCTCGGGCTCGAGACCGACACCAGCTCGCTCTAGCCTGGATCATCCAGTTCGCGTCGAAGTGCCCCACTTCCGGGGCGACGTGAGCGGGACCGTGACCTACCCTGGATA
>JAFDDH010000454.1 GCA_019310975.1 Deltaproteobacteria bacterium
TAGCCAGCGCTCGCGGTCGCCGGTAGGACAGCGGCGAAGTCGAAACGAGCTTCATTGATTCGTGCCTTCGCGCGCCGCCCTGACGACGGCGCTGCGCCCCTCGGCCTGGCCCACGCGCGCGAAGCCCTCGCCGAACGGCTCGTCCCGCGCACGCAGAGTTTCCTTGAGGCCGTGCTCCTTGATGCTGCGCCCGTAGTTGCGGACTGCCTGGGAACGATGCGCACGCGCATCGTTTTCGCCGGCCAGCCTCTGCAGGGTCTGGGCGCCCATCAGCTCGAGCGCGAGATTGGTAATGCGTTTGTTGGCAGCGAGGAGGTCCGGGTCGATCAAGCTGAAGCGGTCGGCCAGGCCCTCCACCTCGTCCTCTAGAACTTCCGCCGGCACGGCCTTCATGACCAGGCCGATCTTCTCCGCATCGGCCCCCGTCACGGAGTCGCCCGTGAGCTGGAGCCGCTTCGCCCACTGCGGCCCACAGTGGTACATCCAGAGATTGCTGGGCAAGGCGCCCATGGAGCGAGCCGCAGGGAAGCCGATTCGAGCATCGTCCGCTGCGATCACGATGTCGCACGCCATTGCAAGATCGGTCCCGCCGGCAAGGCAGTTGCCGTGGACCTGCGCGATCGACGGCTTGTGCATCTCCCAGAGCGCGCGGATTCGCCGGTTGCATTTCTGGATCAGCCAGATGTCGTCGTCGTGGGAGCGGCCGGTTCGATACCCGGGGCGCTTCGTTCCTCCGAGCGCGGTGAGGTCGTAGCCCGAACAGAACGAGGGCCCCTCCCCCCTCAGCACCACACAGTGTACGGCGTCGTCGTCATCCGCCTCCCAGAGAGCGTGTTCCAGCTCCTCGAGGAGACGCGGCGTCATCGCATTGTGCTTGTCGGGGCGCGCAAGGGTGATGCGCGCCCGACCGTCCTCTACTTCGTATCGGATTTCTTCGTAGTCCATCTTGCCGTCCATGCTGTGCTCTCCGTCGGTGTTTACTCGGTACCCACTATGCGTCTTGGCTGACCCGATAGCGAAGGGGCAGCTCTTTCAGACCCACCACGAAGCTCGAATGGATCTGCTCCGGCTCCCCGGCGAGTTCGAGTGAGTCGATTCTGCTGACGAGTTCCTTCAGCATCGCCCGCTGCGACGCGCGCGCCAGGTGGGAGCCGATGCAGAAGTGCTCGCCGATACCGAACCCGAGATGTGGATTCGGGTTGCGGTCGACCTGGAAAGTGAAGGGGTCTTCGAAGACCTTTTCGTCGCGATTCGCCGAGCAGTAAAAGAGTACAACGTTGTCGCCCTTGCTGAGCTTCTGGCCGTGGAAGTCGAGATCCTTGGCGACCACCCGCTTCATATAGTTGACGGGTGAGGTCCAGCGGACGATCTCTTCGACGGCGCTGCTGATCAGGCCCGGATTGCGCTTGAGCTTCTCGAACTCTTCAGGATTCTGGGCCAAGGCGCAGATGCCGCTTGCCAATGCGTTCTTGGTGGTGTCGTGTCCGGCCGAGAACGTGATCAGGTAGTAACCGACGGTCTCCATCAGGCCCATCGGCTCGCCATTCACCTTGCCATTGGCGAGCAGGCTCGCCAGGTCGTCGGTCGGATTCGCACGCCGATCCTCGATGATCCCGTTGAACAGCCCGAATAGCTCCATCGCCAGCTCTTGCATCGCTTTGGTGCGGTCGTCGCCCTTGCGCTGCAGGTCCGGATCGTCGCCGCCAAAGAGTTCGTTGGTCAGCCTGAGGATCTTGGGCTCTTGCTCCTGGGGTACCCCGAGGATGGTCGAGAGGACGCGAAGTGGATGTGCGGCGGCGACCTCGTTTGCGAACTCGCACTCGCCAACATTTCCCCCCGGGCCCCCACTGGCCCGCTCGACCAGCGTGTCCACCAGATGGCGCGCGCTCCCTTGAACGACGGCGTCGACGCGCTTGATGGCTCGCGGCGTGAACCAGGGGACGGCGACCTTGCGGTAGTCGCGATGCTCGGGCGGATCCATCCCGATGATCACGCGCATCTGGCCGATCCCGTCCTCGGCACTCAGTGCAATCTTTTGCTCGCTGCTTTCCAAGACGATGCCGAATCGGTTCAAGAAGAGGTCGGGCTGCTTGGAAATCTCGCAGATGTCCGCATGACGCACCACTGGATAGAAGGAGTCGAAGCCGGGGGGCTCGCAGTAGTGCAGTCGATCCAACTTGCGCAGCTCGGTCCACTGATCATGGGGGACGCCACGCTCGCCGTACGCTCGCGGTGAGATCAGCTCGAGTCCGCTGATCATGGGGGACGCCACGCTCGCCGTACGCTCGCGGTGAGATCAGCTCGAGTCCGTTGATGTCGGTCACTTGGTTGCTCCTCCGCGCGCGCAAGGGCCCGCTTCTAGTCCTCGGGCCACTCGGGCAGATCGGTGCTGGCACGGAGCTTCCACTCGGGAGGCCGGCGCTCGAAAAAGGAGCGGACACCTTCGGCGGCATCGGCTTGCTTCCCCACCCACGCCAGCAGCGTCTTCTCCTTGGCCATCGTCTGGAGCGGCGTCTCAGTGACGCCCTCCCAGAGAAGCCGCTTCGCAATGGCGACGGATGCCGGGGCAGCATTCACCGCGACATCCCGGGCCCACTCCCGCGCTCGGGGCACAACGTCCTTTGCAGCGAGGGCTTCAGTGGCC
>JAFDDH010000455.1 GCA_019310975.1 Deltaproteobacteria bacterium
TCGAAATCGAACGCGTCGGCGCGGACGGATTCGTGGCCAGAGCCGTCTGGAAAGTTCGCGGATCCGTGGGCCACTGGGGGCACATCCACCAACGCAGCAACCGCTACCGCGCCGAGCTGACGGTGGCTCCCGTGGAAGAGCGATGGAAGCTGACTGCGCTCGAGATCCTCGAGGAGGAGCGCCTCTAGAGGCGCAGTCGTACCCCGCCTCAGAAGCCGGCTGGCACCTCAGTCTCCGATGCGGCTCGCGTGGCCGCGATCGAAGATCCAGACCTCGCCGTGGGCGGTGAAGCAATCGCCCTCGACCACGATGCCGCTGCCGTCGCGACAGGCATAGACGGGACGCCCGGAGCGACGTGACCAGGCGGCGAGGGCGTCTCGGTAGCGGGCCGAGCGGCGAAAATGTGGAAAGAAGTCGAAGTCCACCAGCCCGAGCGCGCCCAGCCTGGCCCTCGGAATTCCGACGTCGTTCGGGTCGCGATCGAAGGCTGGATAGCCGGCCAGCTCGATGTCCGGCGTGAGCAACAGCGCACCGGCCGACAGCCCGGCGAGCACACCGCCGCGGGCGTGGAAGCGCGCGAGCTCGGGGAGCAGATCGCTGCGCCGCAGGTTGTCGAGGAACTCGAAGGTGTTGCCACCGGCCAAGTAGACGATGTCGCTGTCGTGCAGCTCGCGCAGGAGTGCGCTGCGTGCCCGCCGTGTGCCACGAAGCGCCGGCGAATCCGCGGCCACGCACACGAACGCCGTCGCGCCGAATGCGCGGTATCGCCGCTCGAAGCGCTGGAAGAAGGGCCGTGCACCGGGCGTCGTATAGGGCACGTATGTCATTTTGACCGCGCCGCCGCGGCGCCGGGCGCGGCGCCCACGCATCGCCAGCTCCAGCAAGCTCTCGTGGATGAGGGCATTGCGGCGCTCCTGACCGCCCGAGTAGAGAACCAGGCGGCGGCGTATGCGGGGATGGGACACGAGCGACCTGCCAATGATGTGAGCGCGGCTCAGCTGGGATTCAGCAGTGCGCAGGCCTCTTGGAAGAACTCGATCGTCGAGCACTCGTCCTGTCGGATGGTCTTCAGCAGGGACTGCGTCTCGGGATCCGCATCGAGCTTGGCCACCATCTCGTCGATCGGCGCGAGCGCCTCGTCGGCGCTACTGAAACGCTCCACGAAGGCGAGAAGCTTGGCGGCATCGCTCTTCTCGGTGCTGCCCGCATCCTGCATCAACGTGTCCTGAATGGCGTCGGGCAGCTCGAAGCTCGGATTGCCACCCAATTCCTTGATGCGTTCGGCGAGCAGCCGGGCGTGGAAGCCCTCGCGCTGCTGGACGGTGCGCAGGCCGCCCCTCACACACTCGACCTGACAGACGTCGATCCAGGCGCCCAGCGAGAGCTCGCCCAGGGATTCGCCGGCCCGAAACTGGTCCAGGAAGGCAATCACCTCCTGGACGGGGGGCGCGGCCGGGCGTCCCTCCGCCAGCGCGTCCAACCGCGCCCGCAATCCGACAACCTCCTCGCAGAGTGCGTCCTGCTGCTTCGAGAGCTTGGCGAGGGTGCGGTCGATCCTGGCTAGGGTCTTGTCAGTACTCATGCGACCTCCTGGACGGGGGGATTCCGATCTCGGCTGATTCTATCCGGCCAGGCCCCCAGCTGCTCGACGACCGATGGAGCCGGGACACGCCCTGCGCCCTGCGCGCCCGCCGACGCCCGCACGTCGAAGCGGGCTCCCGGCTCCGCGTCAATCCAGGCCAGAGCTGCGTACAAAGGATGTTCATGCGCGAGCATCGACTGCAGGTCGACGGCTCGCTGGCCCGCGCCGCAGTCATGTTCCAACTCTGCGAAACCGATGAGCTTTTCGTGTTTCGCGGGCTGTGGCTCGCGGCTTGCAGAGCTTGCAGTGTGATTTCGGAGAGGGCCGCGGGACGCGTTCCGCACTCGACGCCGCGCAACTCGACTCCGAAGGAGGAGCCAGCATGCAACCGGGCGCACCGGGACTGGGAGATCCGAAGTCCGACGGATCCGCGCTTCGCACCCTCGCGTTGGGCTTCCTCGGGATGGTGGTCGGCGCCAGCTTTGGCGTGATCGCATCGGGCGGATTCTTTGGCGCCCTGCTTGGCGTCCTGATCTCGCTGGGGATGAGCGCGAAGGCGCGCCAAGAGCGCTTGACCGAAGCACTGATCCTCCTGCAGGCGCGCGTAGCGGAGCTGGAGCAACCCGGAGCGACCGCGATGGCTCACGACGAGAGCGCGGCGAGCGCCGAGCTGCGCCGGACTCGGTCGCAGCGACGCAGGCCGCGCGCGCCGCAGACACCGCGCCACACGGGCCCGCCGCGGCGCCCGCAGACCCCCCCCAGCACTCATCAGACGTACCCCACACAGCCCACGCACCGCTCCCGCCGCGCGGCCCGAGTCGCTTCGATCGCGCCTGGACGATGGCCCGAGAGTTCTTCCTCAGCGGCAACACCGTCGTGCGTGTCGGTGTGCTCGTCCTACTGGTCGGCGTGGCGCTGCTTGCGAAGTACGCCGCCGAGAACTCACTCTTTCCGATCGAGGCGAGGCTGGCCT
>JAFDDH010000204.1 GCA_019310975.1 Deltaproteobacteria bacterium
GGCGGTAATGAATGTGATCAGAGCCCGCTCACCTCGCTCGCGAAGCTCCGCAAATCGGTCTCCAATGCGTCCCATCAGTGCCGATCCGCCTCTTGTGACGCCAACAGATCCCGCACCTCGGCGACATCCTTGTCGCCGCGACCCGAAAGGTTGATCAGAACGATCTGATCCGGCGACAATGTCGGTGCGAGCCTGCGCACGTATGCGATCGCATGCGCCGACTCGAGAGCCGGGATGATGCCCTCTGCCCGTGAAAGGTAGACGAAGGCGTCCAGGGCTTCCTGATCGTCGGCCACCTCGTACTGCGCGCGCCCGGCGTCGCGTAGATGGGCGTGCTCGGGTCCGACGCCCGGGTAGTCGAGACCGGCTGAGATGGAGTGGGCCGGAAGGATCTGGCCGTCGTCGTCGGAGAGCACGTAGGTGCGTTTGCCGTGGAAGATGGCGGGCACCCCGGCCGTCAGGGTCGCGCCATGCCGACCCGAGCTGATCCCCTCGCCGCCCGGCTCGACCCCGATCATGCGCACGTCCGCGTCCTCGATGAAGGGGTGAAAGAGGCCAATCGCATTGGAGCCACCCCCCACGCAGGCGACAAGGACATCGGGCAGCCGCCCCTCGGCCTCCAGGATCTGCTCGCGGGCCTCGATCCCGATCACGCGCTGTAGATTGCGCACCAGCAGCGGATAGGGGTGCGGCCCCATCACGGATCCGATGCAGTAGTAGGTGTGCTCGATGTTCGTCACCCAATCGCGCATGGCCTCGTTGATGGCGTCTTTCAGGGTGTTCGAGCCGCTGGTGACGGTGTGCACCTCGGCTCCGAGCAGCTCCATGCGGAAGACGTTCAGTGCCTGTCGGCGCACGTCCTCGGCGCCCATGTAGACCTCGCACTCGAGTCCAAGTAGCGCGCAGGCGGTGGCCGTCGCGCAGCCATGCTGCCCGGCGCCGGTCTCGGCAATCACGCGCGGCTTGCCCATATGCTTGGCGAGCAGCGCCTGGCCGAGCACGTTGTTGATCTTGTGCGCACCGGTGTGCGCAAGATCCTCGCGTTTGAGGTAGATCTTTGCGCCACCCAGGTCCTCTGTCATGCGAGCCGCAAAGGTGAGCGGCGTCGGCCGTCCGGCATAGGTGGACAAGAGATTGTCGAGCTCGGCCTGAAATCCCTCGCTCGGCAGGATCTCCTCCATCGCCCGCGTGAGTTCGTCGAGAGCAGCGATCTGCATCTCGGGCGCATAGCGGCCACCAAACTCACCGAATAGCCCCCGGTCGTCGGGCTCGCTCTTCATTTCAATTTTCCTGGTCCTACCTGGTGTGGAGTGGCGGGCGCGGGCGCAAAGCGCTCCGCCTAGGCCTCATCCTCGACGAAGCTTTCCGCGACCTCGTATTGCCGTACGGCCTCGACGAAGGCCTTCATGCGCGCGGGATCCTTCCGGTATTCGGCGGCCTCGACACCGGTGGCCACATCCACGCCCCAGGGTGCGATGCCACCGAGGTCTCCCAGCGCCTGACCGACGTTGTCCGGATTGAGGCCGCCCGCGATGATCACGTCGTAGCCCTGTGAAATGAGCTGCTCGGCCTCGCTCCAATCCCAGGCCTGCCCTTGCCCCCCGCCCTGGTGCGGGTGGTCGAGCAATAGGATGGCACCCGGATAGGTCTCTGCGGCCTCGAGGTCGGCGCCCCGGATCGCCTTGATGGCTGGGAGGTCGACGGCCTCGACTTCATCCTCGCTCTCATCGCCGTGGAATTGTATGCGCTCACACTCCACGCGTTGGATCACGTGGTCGATCTCGTCCCAGCTGGCATCGCGAAAGAGCGCCACGCGCTCGACTGCGGCATCCGACACGGCCTCGGAGATCGCCACAGCGAGCTTGAGCTCGAGGCAGCGTGGAGAATCCGGAACGAAGTTCAGGCCGATCAGATCGGCGCCGGCCTCGACCGCGGCCAGGGCCTCCTCGGGTGACTGGATTCCACATATCTTGATGCGCACGTGCCCGCTCACTGGACCCTCCGCAGCTTCTCGAGCGCGAGCCCGACGTCGGGCTCGCGCATCAGGGATTCTCCCACGAGAAAGGCACCAGCGCCCGCCCCCGTGAGCCTCTCTATGTCGTCGGGACCGGCAATCCCGCTCTCCGCCACCAGCACCACGTCGGTGCCAGGTGGCAGCTCCGAAGCGAGCCGCTCCGTCGTGCCGTGATCCACGTCGAAGGTTCGCAGGTCACGATTGTTCACGCCGATCAGATGTGCGCCCACCCCAAGGGCGAGCTCCATCTCGGCCTCGTCGTGCACCTCCACGAGCACGTCGAGCGAGAGTGCACGCGCCTGGTCGTGCAGCTGCTTCAAGACGTCGGGCGCCAGCGCGGTCACGATCAACAATAGGGCGTCGGCGCCCGCGACGCGTGCTTCGTCGATCTGGTACGGGTCGATCACGAAGTCTTTGCGCAGGAGCGGCAGCGCCACGGCATCACGCACGGCCCGCAGAAACTCGAGCCGCCCGCCGAAGAAGTGCTCGTCGGTCAACACCGAGAGCGCAGCGGCTCCACCGCGCGCATAGTCGCGTGCGAGTGCAGCCGGCTCGAAGTCGGCACGGATCAGCCCCCTGCTGGGCGATCGCCGCTTGATCTCGGCAATCACGGCAGGCGCCGGCGCCGACCGCAGCGCCCGCATGAAGCCACGTGTCGGATCCGTTGCGGCCCTGGCACGCTCACGCATCGAATCGGGATCGATGGCCTCGGCGGCGCGGTCCACCTCGACGCGCTTATTCGCCAGGATCTCGTCGAGGATCGTCATGCCACCGAAACCTCGCTGGTTGCGCGCACCAGCGCGTCGAGCCGGCCGCGGGCCGCGCCGGAGTCGATGGACACAGCGGCCTGCTCGATCCCCTCCTCGAGGCCCGACACCGCCTCGGCGGCCCAGAGCGCACCCGCAGCGTTGAGCAGCACGATGTCACGCCGCGGCCCCTTCTCACCGTCGAGGATGGCTCGTAGCAGGCGCGCATTCTCGGCGGCGTCACCGCCCGTCAGGTCCTCGCTGCGGGCGAGCGGCAGCCCGAGCGCTTCGGGCTCGACGGTCCAAGTCTCGACCCGGGCGCCCTCGACCAATGCCGCGTGGCTCGGCCCCGTGGTGGTGAGCTCGTCGAGCCCGTCGCTGCCGTGCACCACCAGCGCACGGCGTGCGCCGAGGTCACCCAGAGCTGCTGCCAGCGGCTCCACCAGCGTGTCCGCGTAGACGCCGACGATCTGGTGTCGGGCGCCAACCGGATTCAGCAAGGGTCCTAGGCAGTTCAGCAGCGTTCGGATGCCGATCTCGGCGCGCACCGGCCCCACGTGTCGGAAGGCCGGATGCGCGGTGCGGGCGAAGAAGGGTGCGATGCCCACATCGGCCAGGATTTCAGCGCATTGCTCGATCGGCAGATCGATCCGGACCCCGAGCGCCTCCAGGGTATCGAAGCTACCCGTGGTCCCGGTGACGGCACGATTGCCGTGCTTGGCGACCGGCACCCCCGCACCGGCCACGACAAAGGCCGACGTGGTCGAAATACTGAATGTCTTGCGGCCGGTGCCGCCGGTCCCGCAGGTGTCGACTGTGCGCGGATCCACTGGCTTGGCGGTACTGGCCACCGCGCGCAGCGCCCGCGCGGCCGCGACAATCTCCGACACCGTCTCGCCCTTGAGCCGCAGCGCGACGAGCAGCGCAGCGATCTGCGCCGGTGTGGCCCCGCCCGTCACGATTTCGCCAAAAGCGGCCTCGAGCAGCTCGCCCGGCACTTCGCGGCCCGCGGCCGCGGTGGCAATCGCCTCGCGCACCCTCATGCCGCGCGCCCCTCCGCACAGCGGGCGACGAAGTTGCCAAGCAGCTGCTTGCCCACCCCGGTGAGAATCGATTCAGGGTGGAACTGCACACCCTCGACAGGCAGCTCGCAATGACGCACCCCCATGATCTCGCCGTCGGACGTACGCGCCGTGACCTCGAGAACGTCGGGGCAGCTCGCGGACTCGATCACCAGTGAGTGGTAGCGCGTGGCCACGAAATCCTGCGGCAACCCCTCGAAGACGCCCTTCCCGTCGTGGTGCATCGTCGAAGTCTTGCCGTGCATGATCGAGCGAGCCCGAACGATCCGTCCGCCGAATGCCGTGCCAATCGACTGGTGGCCGAGGCAGACACCGAGAACCGGCACCCCGGAGGTGGCGAAGCGCTCCACGCACTCGACCGAGACGCCCGCGTCCTCGGGTGTGCCCGGTCCAGGTGAGATCACGAGGCCGTCGGACTCGCGGGCCAGCAGCGCGTCGACGCTCTCGGAATCGTTGCGAACTACGCCCACTTCCACACCCAGCTCGCCCAGGTATTGAACAAGGTTGTAGGTGAACGAATCGTAGTTGTCGATCATCAAGAGGTGCACGTCAATCGATCCCCTCGCGCGCCAGATCGATCGCCTGCAGGACCGCCCGCGCCTTGTTGAGGCACTCCTCGAACTCGAGCTCGGGCTGCGAATCGGCCACCACCCCCGCCCCATTCTGCAGTGTGATCGTGTCGCCGTGCACCACCATCGTGCGGATGGTGATCGCCATGTCCATATTGCCTGAGTAGTCGACGTAGCCCGCACAGCCGCCATAGGGCCCGCGGCGCACGGTCTCGAGCTCGTCGATGATCTCCATGGCGCGCACCTTGGGCGCGCCACTGAGCGTTCCCGCTGGAAAGGTCGCGCGCAGCACGTCGAGCCAATCGAGCCCGTCGCGAAGGCGACCCTGCACGTTGGACACGATGTGCATCACGTGCGAGTAGCGCTCGACCTGGGCATATTCGTTCACGTGCACACTGCCGACCTCGGCCACGCGACCGACATCGTTGCGCCCGAGGTCCACCAGCATGACGTGCTCGGAACGCTCCTTGGGATCGGCCAGCAGATCTTCCTCGAGGGCTATGTCCTCCTCCCCATCCGCCCCACGTCTGCGCGTTCCAGCGATGGGTCGCACGTCCACACGCCCGTTCTCGAGGCGCACCAGGATCTCGGGAGAGGAGCCCACCAGCACCGCCTCCTCCTCCATGCGGATGAAGAAGAGATAGGGGCTCGGATTGATGGCACGCAAGTGGCGGTAGATCGAGAAGGGATCGACCTGCAATGGCATCTGGAACTGCTGGGCG
The DNA here is from genome assembly GCA_019310975.1 of Deltaproteobacteria bacterium. GTDB lineage: Bacteria > Myxococcota_A > UBA9160 > UBA9160 > UBA4427 > JAFDDH01. Next base: position 5,134 of record JAFDDH010000204.1, read on the forward strand.
AGCACCACCTGGAAGATGTCGCCGGCCTCGATGTACTCCTTGGCCCGCTTCACGACGTCGTGGTATTCGGCCTCGCTCATGCTGCGCCGCACTTCCATCGCCTCGCGAACGGGCGTGGTGACGACGTCCGCAGGCAAAGGGTCGCGCAGTCGGCGCACCACCGCCTCGAGGGTCTGCTCGGCGTGCTTGTAGGCGGCCCTCGCATCGTCGCCTTCGCCGACGCGCACGTAGCATACGATGAGCGCGCTGTGGCGCACATTGTCGTAGACAACGACGACATCGGGCAGTGCGAACCAGAGATCGGGTAGCCCGATGGTGTCGGGATTCGCATCCGGGATGCGCTCGACGAAGCGGACCCAGTCGTAGCTGACCATCCCCACCGCGCCACCGATGAAGCGCGGAAGGTCGAGCTCCTCGGGGTGGACGGGCTCGTACTCGGCGAGCTTGCGGCGCAAGAACTCCAGCGGGTCACCCGGCTCCGTCTGCCGGGTGGTCTCGCCGCCCTCGACCCACTCGACCTCGCTCCCCCGCGCCCGGAAGATCGCGCGTGCACCGGTCCCGATGAAGCTGTAGCGGGCCCACTTCTCGCCGCCCTCGACGGACTCGAGCAGGAAGCTCGTGCGGCCATCGTCGAGGCGCCGGAAGATGGAGAGAGGTGTGTCCAGGTCCGCCATGATCTCGCGCACCACCGGGACCCAATTTCCCTGCGAGGCGAGTTCGACGAATCTTTCCGGGGACGGGCGGAGCAATTGATCCTCTGAGACCGGGGGCGCGAATCTCCGGGGGGGGTCAACGCCAAGTCGGCAACACCGCGGAAAAGCGATGGGATTCTAGGGTGTTGTGCCCCTGCGGGCAAGCAGGCACGCCGCTCCTCGTGGATGCGGATCCACATCGGGCGACACTCTGCGTGCAAGGGGCCCCTAGGCGGGCGCCTCGAGGCAGGCACTGAGCGAGTCCAGGTCCCTGGCGACCAGCACGTCCTCGACCAGGCGCACGCGCTTCTGATCCAGCAATTGGTGAATCGCCCGATGCGCCTCGAGCAGGCTCAGGCCCGCGTCGGCCGCCAGCCGCCGCAGGCTGGTCGGGATGCGGATCCCATGCTCGGGATCGGGCACGGCGTCGCGCACCAGCGCGCGCACCACCGGACGCAGCAGGTCGTCGATCCCGAGTGCGGCGAGCCGTCGCTCGGACTCGATCAAGCGCGAGGTCAGCCGCCTGATGATGCGGATCGCCACCTCTGGTCGCTCGATGCACATGGCCTCGAGCGTCTCACCGTCCAGCTCCAACAGCCGCGTAGAGCCGATCGCACGGGCGCGCGTCGTGCGTCCCTCGCCGATCACGACACTCATCTCGCCAAAGAACTCACCCGGGCCGAGGCGCGCCACGGTGCGTCGTCCGCCGAGCCGCTGGCGCGAGAGCTCGATCTCGCCGGCCTGGATCACGAAGAGCACGTCGCCGGCATCACCCTCTTCGAAGATCAGAGCCCCGTCCTCGAACTCGCGCTCATAGGTGTTGCGAACCTGGATCTGCGTACTCTCGACCACGCGGACCACTCCTTCACGGCCAGGCGCCCGGAATCTGGGCCCGACACATTACCCAGGCGAATCGACCACTCCGCGAGCCCGCTTTAGCTCCAGCGTGCTGCCGCAGCACTGCGCATCGTGCAGCCGTACGCGAACCAGCATGCTAGCAGCCCGTTGAAGAACCCCCGTCGAGCCAGGTGGCGGAATTTTGGTCCAGATCAAGGCGCGGAACCGCAGGCGTAGTCGCTCTACGGCAAGGTTTCGCAACGCAGAGCTGGGCCAAAAGGCCGGTGCATGGCG
>JAFDDH010000057.1 GCA_019310975.1 Deltaproteobacteria bacterium
CATCGGACCGGTGAAGGCCGGCGGCGACATCGACATCGATCTCGGCCAGGGCCACCTCGAGCTCCAATCCGGCGGGCAGATCCGTGTCGAGGCCCCGACCGATGCGCCCGGTGGTGAGATTCGGATTCACAGCGGCTCGATCCGAATCGATTCGACCGGCTCGACCGGCACGTCCCGTCTGTCCCAGATCGCCACTACGTCGAGCAACTATGCTGTCGGGGGCGACATCTTCATCGAGACGGGCCATCTCGAGGTGGTCGACGGCGGACACATCGAAACGGTGAGCGGTGGCGCCTTGAAGGGCGGCGACGTCCGCATCACGGCCGATCGAATCGACGTTGCGGGCGAAGTTCCAGGCATCAGCAACGCAATTATCGCTAGTTTGACCAACGGAACGTCTCTGCCCCATGACCCGGCGGCCAAGAAGAGCGGCGACATCACGATTCTGACCCGAACCCTCCGCCTGGGAGCCAACGGCTTCATATTCAGCGATATGGACGACGTTGCATCCGGGCGCGGCGGCGACGTCTCGATCACCGCCACGGACGAGATCGGCATCGATCTGGATCCGGATGTGGCCGAGATTTCCGTGATCTCGGCGAGTGTCTGTGGCTTCGGAACGCGGTGCCGGTCGGGCTTCACAGGACGTGGTGGCAACCTCTTCGTCGAAGCCGGACGAATCAATATGCGTGGCGCAGCGGACATCGAGGCCTCGACGAACGGATTCGGTGAGTCGGGAAACATCACCGTCGTCGTTCACGAATCACTCGATCTCATCGATGGCGCGTCGATTCGTGCGGTGGCGATCGCCGATAGGGACGCCGGCGACATCAGCGTGAAGGCCAGCGGAGCCAGAGTGCGGATAGCCGGCTTTCGCTTCGCGACGAGTGAGCTCTTCCCAGACCCCCAACCGAGCGGGATCCTGGCACAGGGGCAGACCAGCGGTGGCAGCTCCGGCAACGTAGAGGTCAACGCCGACACACTCGTGCTGGAGAACGGCGGCAAGATCCTCGCCAACACCTTCGGTGCCGGCCGTGCTGGAAACGTCACCATTCAGGCTCGAGACATTACGATGCACGGCATCAACGAGCGTGCGGCCGGAATGATCACCGAGAGCGGCGAGCCGGTGGACGCTGCGAGCGGTGTCCGCGTCGACACGGCCGATCTGCCCGGTGACGTCGTGACGGGGAGTGCCGGCACCCTCCTGATCAAGGGCTTCGACCATCTGCGTCTCGAAGCAGGGGCGAAGCTGATCGCCAGCTCCGAGACACGGGGAGACGCAGGACAGGTGATTCTGCAGGGCCACGACATCACGCTGCGCGACACGCGCGGAGTCAGAGACGGACTCCGCAGCGGGATCCGCGCCGATCACGCCGCGCGGCTGGACACCGGCGCGGACCCGGGCGGCGTCTTCATCTCGGCGACCGGAACCTTCACCAACGTGAACGGGCTCATCACCACGCGGGGTCTGGACGTCGAGGGCGGTGTCGTGGACATCAGTGCCCGCAACGTCCTGCTGGGTCCGAGCAGTAATATCTCGTCGACCTCGTCGGGGGCAGGGGATGCCGGCCGGATCGCGATTCGCGCCGCGGATCGGCTCATGCTGGCGGGTGGCGACATCAGCACCCTGGCGCAGACGGCCGACGGAGGGGACGTCGAGCTGGCCTCGGGAGGGAGTCTCGTCGTGCTCGACGGCCTGGTGTCCGCCGAGGCGCTGATCGGCAACGGTACCGGTGGCAATGTGAGCATGCGGGCGCCGGCCGTCTACCTGCGCGACTCGACGGTCACGGCGGACGCGGCGGGCGGGCCCGGCGGCAACATCCAGGTGACCGCTGGCTACTACCTCGGCCGCAATAGTGAGCTCACCGCTTCGTCCGAGAAGAACGTCGATGGGTTCGTCACCATCAACTCGCCGGACATCGACGTATCGAACTCACTGGCCCCGCTACCGAGCGAGCTCTTCCAGGCCCCCGAGCTGGCCCACGAGCCGTGTGCGGCCCGGGAGGACGAAGAGAGGAGCAGTCTCGTGGCGAGCGGGCCGGAGCGTCTACCGCCGGCGCCAGAAGGAGCCCTGCCGGCCTCTTCGTTGCCCGCCGTGGCTGGATCTTCCTCGGACGGCTCCGATGGCGCTCCCGTTCGCGGGGGTCCGCGCCTGGCCGTCTTCTCACTCAGGGCTTCCTGCGCGCACCGGTGACCCCCGATCTGCATCGGGATCAGGGGCCGCGCCGCCAATCTGGGAAGTCCGGATTGAGCCATCCCGGTGGGGCCTGCAGCTCCTCGGGCGGCTCGAGTCGTGAAACGTAGTCCAGTATGGCGTGTGTCTCGCTCTCCCCGAGGTCCTGGATCTGCTTCACCATGTCGGGGTTCGCGTTGCGGCGCTTTCCCTCGCGGATCCACTCGAACTGGCGCACGAGGTAGTTGTAGTGCTGCGTCTGAATTCGGGGCACGAATTCGGCGTCGTTCCCCTCTCCCGCCGCGCCGTGACAGCTTACGCAGTTCTCCCGGTAGAGACGTTCGCCGAGCTCGAGGGCGTCCCCGTCTCCCTTTCCCGTATCGATGCTGAGCTCCAGCGTGTCGATATAACCGGCCACGTCCGCGACGGCCTGGGCGCCGCCGATGCTCTCCACCGACGAATACGGGATCATCATGACATTGTCTCGGTTACCCGCTCGGATGTCCGCCAGCTGCTTGATGACGACGCTTCGATGCTGACCCGCCAGCTGCGGCACCGTGCCGTTGCGGAGTCCCCAGCCCTCCGGTGTGTGGCACAGCGCGCAGCTGCGGTAGATCTCGAGACCCTTCTCGACGTTCGGGGTCAATGCCAGCGCCTTCTCGACCTCGCGCGCGGCCCGCGCCTGAACCTCCTTCATCGATGGCACCGGTTCGCTCGCTACGTCCTTTGGTGCGGCGCCTGTGTTCGATATCTCGAGCAGGCCGAAGCAGAATTTCAAGCTCCGTTCGGCCCGGGTCAGGTTTCCCGCGTCGTAGAGCCGTACGGCGAAGTTGCGGCGGCCGCGGCAGGAATTGAGTGCGTAGGGCGAGACGCGCGACGGGTTGTTCCTGAGCGCATGATCGACGCGCGCTAGAGACTCGGCGAACTCCGCCGCGAGGCCCGCCTTCGGGCCCGCGAGGAGGATGGCCAAAACGGCCGGGGCTGCGCTCAACTTTCGCCAGTTCAGCCAGTTCAGCCAGTTCATTGGTTGCTTCGCTCCGATCGCATTCCGATGGAGACCGATCTTCGAGGTGGTTGTTCCGGGATGCCGCCGATCGGGATCCCGCCGTTTACACACTCACGTTATCTTACGTGGCGCAGATTGAGAACATCAAAGAGCAGATCGGTGAACGCATCTCGATCTGCAACCTCGCGACGTCCGCCACAATCGCAGCGCCCTACTTATCGAGCGGGGCGAGTAAGGATGTCCCAGCCGGTACCAGCCCGCCCCGCTCCGGCGCCAGGGCGGACGTCGACTCCGCGCTCTCACTGTCGAGGCCCTCGCAGCGCCGACCGTGGTGCTGGGACCGCTCGCATGGCTCGACGGCCGCTCGCGTTCGAGCCGATCACAGGTCGGCTCCCCAGCTGCGGACCGACGCGGAGCAGATACCGCACGAGGGCGTGTGGCTGGCTCGCGGATCCTGGACTCTTCCTCTGCGGCTCTGGGCTCCCGATCGCGGGTGGGCTTGCCGAAGGCCTGGACCTCGATAGGCTCGTGAGGCCAAACATCACCCCGATTCCGCGGGCAGGCCGGAGCCGTCGACCCGCAGGAGACCAAGGAGCCCGATATGAGTGATTCCCCGACCGGCCCGCAGATCAACCCGGGTGACATCGTCAACTGGCCGATGCTCAAGATCGACTACGAGACGAGTGCCGAGAAGATCGCGGCTCTGCTGCCCCCCGGCATCGAGCCGGGCGCACGCCCGGGCGTGCATCTCACCGTCTACAACTTTCCCGTTCCGGATGAGCCGGAGTTCGGCGTCGTCACCACGATTGACGCGGACTTCAACGGCGAGGCCGGGTTGTACACGCTCGGGTATGGGATCGATCAGGAGTCGGCCATCTTCATCAGCCAGGAGATGAACGGACAGCCCAAGTTTCCGTGCGAAGTCGACTACTACCGGATGGGCGACGCGGTGCGCGCCAAATGTACCCACCAGGGCTACACCTTCTTGGAGTTCGACGGTCGGGTCGTGGAGACGCTCGAGAATCCTGAGACCCACACGGAGACCGAGTGGTGGATCAAGGTCTCGCGCGGCGTGGGCATGATGCCGACGCCCAACTACGACTTTCCGCCGCACGTGGTCCGCGTGCACAGCACGTACGGGACGGCCTTTCATCAGAAGGTCGAGGGGCAGCTCACCTTGCGCGACAGCCCGTGGGATCCCATCACGGAGCTGCTGCCCATCGAGAGCGAGGTCTCCACGCGGCTATGGACGCCGGTCTTCCTCGGTCGGGAGATCACGCTACAGGGCAAGCTCGACGGCGAAGCGTTCTGGCCGCATGCGGATGTCATCAGCGGCTCGCGCTGGCCGGGTACGCACGGGGGTCCGCGCCGGAGCTGAGCGCTCCGAGATCGGCGCGGGTCGAGCGTCGCCTAGGCGTCGCCGCCCGCCGCCGAGATCCGATCGCGCACATTCGTGAGCTTCGCGCGCGCTGCGCGCTCCTCACGCCGCGGCATCTGCGGTAGCTCGTCGCCGGGCTGCGCGGGCAGCCGGAAGCCCGTGTAGACGACCTTGCGCGGCTGTTCCGTCGGACGGTGCGCGCGGTGGAGCGTGTCGCTGCAGTGCACCGTGAGGTCGCCCGTGCGCGTCTCGAGCTGGATCGGCGCGAGGTCGAGGCTCTCGTCGAGGCCGGCGGTCTGCACGTTCGCGCGGTGCGAGCCGGGCACGACGCCGAGGGCGCCACTACGACGATCCGCTCCGGTGACCGAGATCCCGATCGTCAAGCCGGAGCAGGAGTAGGAGTGTCCGCCCTGTCCGCAGTCCTTGTGCCAGGGCAGGTCGGAGAGGCCGGTCTGGATGTCGAGGGGCTTGATGAGTCCCTCGGCGCCCATCTTGGAGCCGTTGTGGCCGTCACCCGTCAGGTCGGCGAGCCATTGAAGGCGTGAATCGTAGAGCAGCTCGTTCAGGGCACCGGACTGCTCGTGGAACCACAGTACGCGCACCGGCTGCTCCACACCCCTGGAGTCGCCTGCCCACCAGGAGGCGCCGTCGTCCGACTCGCAACGTGCGAGGGCGGCGTCGAGATCGGCTGAGACCGCCGCCATCTCAGCCTGCGTGAACACACCCGCGATGTGGAGGAAGCCCGCCTCGTGCAGGAAGTGGGAGATCTCGGCGCGATCGTCGTCGAAGCTGAAGCTGCGGCCGAGATCGAGGGGGCCGCCGTCGGCGTCCTTCAGCTCGATGGCACCGGCCTCGTGGACCGGACGCCCATCGAGCAGCGCACGGAAGACGGGCTCCCAGCCGATCCATGCATCGAACGCACCCTGTGTCACCTTCACCCGGGAGGTCATCGCCAGGCCCATGGTGGTCTGCTTGTCCTGGACGAGATTCGAAAGGCCCTCGAGCTGGATCTCGGCCACCGTGCCGTCTGCGCGAACGCCCTCCTCGATGGCGAGCCTGCCGTCCTGCTCGCGCAGCGTAATCGTTCGGTCGTCCAGCGAGAGCCCGAGGCAGGGGAGCTTCTTGTAGAGGAGCCCGCGTGCCGCGAGCTCGCCGTTGCGCTCTATGGCATCCGGCAGGAGCGTGTCGAAGACCTCATCCCGGGGAATCTTCCGGACGTCGTTGTGCAGTCGGGTTCGGCAATCGATGGACATGCATGGACTCCTGCCCGCGGAGCGTAGCTTCGAGACGGTCGGGTGCGCCGCCAGCTCGTCCCTTGGCAGCCGTCTCGGTCTGGTGCGGCACGGCTCAGAATCTCACAACCTATTGATTATACATGTACTTTCCGAGCTCTGCCCGTGCCGCCAATCCGTCGGGACGCTGGAGATCGTCGCTCAGCTGTACGATGCTCTTCAGGCATGGCGGCGGGGTGCTGCAGCGCGATGCGATACCCCGCGGCCGCCCGGGAACTCCCACGATGACCGCCGTCGATGCCACACGCGCCTATCTCTCCGCCCGGGTCGAGTCGCTCGCTCCGCTGGAGTTCGTCGTGGTTGCGCCCTCGGGCAACCCTCTCCAGAGCGTCCAGATCGGTCGCAGCTCGGAGGGGGAGCTGAACATCACGATCCCCGGTCGCCCTCGCATTGCACCCGAGCTGCCGCTCGAGGTCCGCGGCGCGTTGCGTGATCGCGGCTTTACGTGCGAGGACGCCTCCGACCCCAGAAACCCTTGGTTGCGCGTATCCGACGATATTGACGCGGCGATCGACTTGATCCTCTCGCTCTTGACCGACGTCTTCAATATAAAGGTCGATCATCCGCTGGATGTCGTCCACGGTAGCCAGAAGGCCGAGTTCGAGGCGCGCCAGAAGCTGGCGGCGGTGCGCGAGAACGTCGAGCGGATCCTCACCGAGCTCATCGAGGCGGTCCCGGAGACGGACGCGGACGGCGACTTCCAGCTGCCTCTCGGTGACGTCCGCGTCACAGTGGCGCCGCGTGCGCTGCCCCAGGGCCCGGTGATCGTGCGCGTCTTCGCGGTCACCAACGTCAATGTCGCGGTGACGCCCGAGCTCGGGCTGGTTCTCGCGCGCCTGAACTTCGGCCTGATGTTCGGGCGCTTCGCCCTGGACACCGCCCACAACGCGATCTGGTTCGACGAGACGCTGCTCGGCGAGCAGTTCTCCGACGAGGAGCTGCGATTTGCGGTCCGCGTCGTGGCGAACACCGCCGACGAGTGGGACGACCGGTTCAAGCAGATGTTCGGGGGCTCGACCTATCAAGAGGTCGTCAAGCTGAGCGAGGCAGGCGCCGAGCCCCCCGTGAAGCCTGGAGAGGGGCCGGGGCTCTACCTCTGACGACGGCTGCGGGCTCGCGGTTGGATCGTGACCGCAGCGCGGCGAGTGCCTGCACGGCGAAGCCTGTCGCAATGATCGGGTCATCCTCCTTCTGGAGACCGTTGGGATTGCGAAAGTGTCCGTCCGCCTCTTGCTCCTGGACGATCGCATCCGCGAGGGCGGGGCGCCAAGCGGCGGGGCCGCCCCAGCGCTGGAAGCAGCGGGCGGCGCCAGCGCGGTAGTAGCCGCGCATTGCCTCGGCGAAGGGCTCCATCGGTCCACCCTCGAGTCCGGGATTGCGCGCGGTGCGGTGGTGCTCGAAGAGCCAGGCCAGTCCGCGCACGAAGGCGTCGCCCTCGGTCAGCTCCAGGGCGTCGAGGCAGAGCAGCCCATCGGCGGTCGCGGAGCCATAGCCACGGGGCTCACCGCCCGGATCGCGCAGTCCCTTGTTGAGCGCCTGCTCGACCGGACTGTAGAGGAAGCTTCCGTCGCTCGTCTGGCAGCGCAGTACGAAGGCACGCGCCTCGAGTAGTGCGGGGTCGTGTGCTGGCACACCGACCGCGCGCAAGCCCTCGACCACGCGTCGGGTCATGCTGAGGTCGACGTGCCCCGCGTTCGGTGGCGTGCGCGGGGTGCGCGCGCCCATCCCCCAGCCTCCCTGGGCGGGGTGCTCCGTCCAGCCCTTCGCGGCGAGAAATTGTTGACCGCGCAGCCATGCGATCGAAGGCGCAGCGAGTCCGTGGCTGTCACGCGGCTTTGACGCTCCCAGACATGAGAGCATCAGACCGGTCGCGTAGCAGGGGTAATCGGCGCTCGGTCCGGAAAGGCCGAGCGCCCCAGTCGCGTCGCGCATCCGCAGCAGGGCACCGATGCCGCGCGCGACCGAATCCTTTTCTGGGGCGAAAAGCTTGGGTTCGGATTGGAGCAGGCTATCGAGTGCGAATGGAGTGAGGCTCTGGCCGGTCGCCAGCAGACCGTAGGTCCTGCTCGGGAAGCGGCCGTCGACACTCTGTGCGCTCCACAACCACGCATGACTCGTCGCCAGCGCGGCCTTCGCATCACGTGACCACTGAGGCTCCCGGTGTGCGTCCGGGCCGATGCATGCCGGCAGGCAGAGAGCGCCCGCAGCCGACGCCGCTCCTTGCATGAAGCGGCGCCGACTGATCTGCACTGGCGCGGACGCGGGCACTCTGTCGCTCATCGGCGCTTCGCGACGCTCTGCTCGCCCGTCGTGCTGGTGTGCGCGGCGATCGCATCGCCCGAGCCGAGTGTCATGACGGCGGCCGCCGTCACGAATGTCGTGCTCGTGATGCAGTGATGCCCCGACCAGGAGCCGTCGGCATTCTGAATCGCCACCAGGTGATGGCCGATCCTGCCCTCCCAAGCCTTCCAATCGTCGCCTCCCTGCTCGGCCATCGAGTCGGAGATCATCATGTAGCTGAGCATCTCCTCTCCGCCCACCGAGCCAAAGCCGGCGATGAGCCCGCCCCGGTCCCGGCCCACTGCATCCGCACTGGTCCTTGCCGCGGCCAGGGCACGGTCCCTTTCCTCACCTTCTGCCCGCTTTGCCGCATTGCTATTGCCGCGCAGACTCGAAGCGGCGGCGTAGAGGTCCACGCCTGCCCCCTCGCTCGCGTCGAATTCTCCAGTCTCGGTGTCGACGAGCTTGCGCTGATAGGCATCGCTTCGCGCCAGCGTTTCGGGCAGGATCTCCTTGCCCAGCTCCCGAGCCCGGTAGAGGCTCTGCGCGGCGACCGAGCTGCTGAGCACTGGGGCCCAACCGTTGCCGTCGAAGCTTCCGTCGGCTTGCTGCGCGGCCACGACCTTCGTCAGCACTTTGTCGTAGGCAATGTCGGCACGCGCGTGCGCGTCGCCCGAAAGCGTGGGGATCGCCTCTCCCAGCATCAGGGCGGCGAAGTGCGTATCCACATTGCGGCCGAGCTTGTACTGCGGCTGCGTGCCCTCGGGCCCCTGCAGGCGCGGGCCTTCGAGCGGTGAGGACTCGACGGTGCGCACGACGAAGCGCACGCCGCGCTCGATGGATGCGCGATTCTTAGGGCCTCCGTCTGCGTCGCGCATCAGCGCCATCACTGCGAGGCTCGTGGTGGCCACATCGGAATCCGCGCCCCCTGCACTCTGTCCGAAGGCGCCGGCCCCCCAGCCACCATCGTGGCCCTGATGTTCGATCAGCCAGAGGGCGCCGGACGCGCGCGCCTGAGCCGGATCTTGCTCTGTATCCACAGCGCTCTGCCCGCTGGCTGTCGCACCGCTGGCCAGTCCGAGTGCCAGCCCCATCGTGATCATAGATTGCCAGATCTTCATCGTCGTTCTCCTGTCCAAGATTTCCATGCGATTCGCGAAGCCGACCCGGGGCGACCTGCCGCCGATCCGCTCGAATCACTCGACTGAATCACTTGACTGAATCACTCGACTGAATCACTTGACTATGGACACTGAGGATGACGCGTCGTTCCGTGGCTTACCGTAAGGACTGTGTAAACGTCGCCGGGCGCAACATCTGGTCGGCCTGCCAGCGAGCTGCCGCTCGCATGCTGCAAAAGCGCTCACTGGGCTCGAGGCGATCTCGGCCCCGGTCTACGCCGGCGGGGTCAATCAGAACGACAGCCTCTTGATGACCACGACGGTGATCGTCTTGCAGGACGGTCAGTACGGATTCGAAGTCGGGACCGATTGGGGGCGGGGCGGTCGGCTCGATTGGATGCCCGATCGATGGAGTCCCGTCGCGCCCGGCACGAGCCGCTCAGGCGGCGGCGACGCGCTCGCGCCAGGGGCGCGTCAGATCGCCGAGCGCATCGGCGTTCTCGAGAATCGCATCCCACGTGGCCATTCGAATCGATGACTTCACCCAGGAGTGCGACGGCGCGCAGGCTAGCCGAAGCGGACCGACGCGGAACGCGAAACATCGGACTCGCGGCGCCAATTAGACGGACGGACACCGGATCCCCCACAATCGTCGGTCTTGCTCGTACATCTCGTGCAAGGGCGGACTGCGAGTCAGTCGCGTCGGGGATGCAGCGCGGAGCCCGCCTGGACGAGGGCAAGGAGGCGCTCCCTCGTCACCGCCCCGATCAGCCGGCCGGCGCGCACCACGGGCAGCTGGTTCACGCCGAATTCGGCCATCGTCTGCAGAGCATCCCAGCCCGTGTTCTCCGGCCGCAGCACATGCAGTCGATCGATGGGCGTCATCACCGACCTGGCGAGTGTGTGCGCGCGATCGTCAGCGGCCACTCCGGCCAGCTCGCCCAGCGTCACGATTCCCAGGAGCGCGCCCACCGGGTCGACGACGTAGAAGGTCCGGTATCCGTGGCGAAGCACCGACTCCACGATCAGGTCGGCGACTGTCTCGCGGCCGGTGAGACAGAGCCCGCCGACAGGCTCCATGACGGACTCGCTGCGCACGCGTGACAGGATGCCCTCCACGACGACCTGCCCCACGCTGGCGCGCGCGGCACTGAGCAGGAACCAGCCGATGAAGACCAGCCACAGCCCGCCGACCACCTGGCCACCCAGCAGCGCGCTGACGATGCCGAGGAAGATCAGCGTGTAGGCGACGAGTGAGCCCGAGGCCGCGGCAATCTTCGTGGCCCGCTGGAAGCTGCCGGTCAGCGCCCAGACCAGCCCGCGCAGCACGCGCCCACCGTCGAGTGGAATGCCCGGCACGACATTGAAGATGGCAAGCACCACGTTGATGCGGCCGAGCCAGGCCAGGATTGCCGAGAGCGGTCCATCCGAGCTCTCGCCGATCGCGCCTGCCATCGCACTGAATCCGAGACCGAGAACGATGCTCACGAGCGGGCCGGCCAGCGCGATGAGCACCTCGTCGCGTGGCCGCTTCGGCTGGGACCGTAGCTGGGCCATACCGCCGAAGACGAAGAGCGTGATGGAAGCGACGCCGACGCCGAGGCGCTGGGCCGTCAGGCTGTGTCCCAGCTCGTGCAGCACGATCGATGCAAAGAAGAGCAAGCTCGTCACGATCGCGCTGAACCAGACTACAGGCGGGCTCCAGCTCTCGTGGGCCGCGGAGAACTGGCCCCCCAGCGAAAACGTGATCAGGGCGAAGATCAGCAGCCACGAGTGATCGACGGCGATCTCTATGCCCGCGACGTGCCCGATGCGCCAGGCGGAGCCGCCGAATACTCCACGTGCCGGAGGGGGCGAGCCGCTCATTCCGATGCTCCTTCTCGCATGCTCGTTTCGGTCATCGATCCCGTCCGCCTACTGGTATCCCAGATGGGGCTCGGGTCAGCCGCCGGTGGCGTCCGCCAGGATGTCCAGTACCTCGTCCACGTCAGCGAGCGTGTGCTCCGCGGAGAGCTGGAAGCGAATCTCCTCCTCGCCGCGCGGCACCACCGGGTAGGCGAGACCCGTGGCGATCACGCCAGCTTCGCGCATGCGCTCCACGATCTTTCGCGTGCGTTTGCTGTCGCGCACCAGCAGTGGCACGATCGGATGCTCGCCCGCGATCGTCTCGAGCCCCAATGATCGGAGCCCCTCCTCGAATCGTCGTGTCAGGCCACGGAGGTGAGCGAGGTCAGCTCGCCCCTCGTCGGAGTCCAGGATGTCGATGGACTTGGTAGCTGCCGCCGCCTCGGCCGGCGTGGTGGGATTGGAGTAGATGTAGAAGGCGGACTTCTCGCGCAGAAAGTCGATCAGCAGCTGGCTCCCGACCACGTACCCACCGTTGACACCCAGCGCCTTGCCCAGGGTCGCGACGAGTACGTCCACCTGCGCGCCCGTGACCTCCTCCGTCCCGCGGCCCGTCTGGCCGAACGCGCCGATCCCGTGGCTGTCGTCGGCCATCACCACGACATTCTCGTCGAAGTGGTGGTCGAAGCGACGTGCGAGCTCGACGATTTCGTTCAGCAGCGCATGGTCGCCACGCATGCTGAAGACGCCGTCGGTTACCACGATTACGCGGCGGCAACCATCACCGACTGCCGACTCCAGCGCCACCGCAAGGCCGCGCATGTCGAGGTGGGGGTAGACGTACTTTCGTGCAGGCTGGGCCATCCGCATGGCGCTGATGATGCAATTGTGGTTGAGCTCGTCACTGATGACCGCGGTGTCCTCGCCCACCAGCGGAGGCAAGACTCCCATCACTGCCGCGTACGCGGAGCTGAAGATCATGGCTGCCTCACGGCTGTGAAATGTTGCGAGTCGCTGCTCCAGCCTGACGTGGGGGAAGAAGGTGCCGCTGATGAAGCGCACGGAACCCGGACCCGCGCCGTACCGTTTCGTTGCACTTTCCTCGGCGGCGATGACTTCCGGATGGCTCGCCAGGCCGAGGTAGCCATTGCAATTCATCCTCAGGAATGGCCGCTGATCCTCACCCTGCAGCAGGACGCGCGGACCGCGCTTGCCCTCCGGCGGCAGTACTTGCACGATCACGGGCTCGTCCCGCTTTCGGGTACCGAGCTCGTCTAGCTCGTCCAGCTCCGCGCGCAGCGCCTGCTCCAGGCGGTCGAAGGGCATGGCGCCTCCTCAGATGCCGGTCCGCAACCGGGATGGGGTCAGCTTTGCGCGCAATGCGTCCAACATGTTCTGCACCATGCTCTCCAGGTCGTATTGCGGCTTCCAGCCCCACTCGTCCCGTGCGGCCGTGTCGTCTATCGCGTCGGGCCACGAATCTGCGATGGCCTGGCGCACTGGGTCGACGGCATAGCGCACCACGAGATCAGGGACGTGCTTGCGGATCTCCTCGGTCAACTGCGCCGGGGTGAAGCTCATGGCCGTGATGTTGAAGGCGTTTCGGTGTACGAGCCACTCGGGGTCCGCCTCCATCAGCTCGACCATCGCGCGGATCGCATCGGGCATGTACATCATGTCGAGGCAGGAGTCTGGCCGCAGGAAGCACGTATATGGTTCATCGCGCACGGCCCGGTGGAAGATCTCGACCGCGTAGTCGGTGGTCCCGCCCCCCGGTGGTGCCACATGGGAGATGAGGCCAGGCAGACGCAGGCCGCGCGTGTCGATCCCGAAGCGTTGGTAGTAGTAGTTGCACAGCAGCTCGCTCGACACCTTGGTGATGCCGTACATGGTGCTGGGACGCTGGAGCGTGTCCTGGGGCGTCCCGCGCTTCGGCGTGCTGGGACCGAAGGCACCAATCGAACTCGGAAAGAAGACCGCGCAGCCGTGCAGCCGGGCCACCTCGAGGACGCGGTAGAGCCCCCCCATGTTGATCTCCCATGCGACTCGCGGCTTCTCTTCCGCTACGGCCGAGAGCAATGCGGCCAGGTGGAAGATCGTGCCCACGTCGTGGCGGCGCACGGCGTGCTCGATCTCGCTGATGTGGGTACAGTCGAGATGCTCGATGGGTCCGGATGCTACAGTGGTGCCCGGTGCGGCCAGGCGGACGTCCGAAGCGACGACGCGATCTTCACCGTAGTGGGCGCGCAGAGCCGGCACGAGCTCGGAGCCGATCTGTCCGCCGGCGCCCGTGACGAGGATGCGCTTCATGGCTGGAGTCTATACCGCCAGACGGCCCCGCAGTCAGGGGATGTCTCGCCGCGCCGCCTCTGAGCCCGCATACTAGACCCCTGCCATGGCAGCGAGGAGGCAATCATGGAGCTGCGTATCACTCCGCTCGAAGGTCGGTCGGTGGATGACGACGAGATCGAGATCGTGGAGCGCAAGGGGCTCGGTCACCCCGACACGATTTGCGATGCGTTGGCCGAGGAGTTCTCGCGCTCCCTCTCGCGCTGCTATCTCGAGCGCTGCGGACAGATCGTCCACCACAACGTCGACAAGATCCTGCTTCGGGGTGGGACCTCGCACGCCGCGTTCGGTGGCGGATCCGTGGTCGAACCGATCGAGATCTACCTGGCCGGCCGCGCCATCACCGAGCTCGATGGCGTCGCCATTCCGGTGGAGGAGCTGGCCGTGGAGGGCAGCCGAAGCTGGCTTGGCGCCCACCTGCACGCCCTCGATCCCGATCGGCACGTGCGCATCCGGTCCATGGTCCGGCCGGGATCCGCGGATCTCCTCGAGCTCTACTCGCGCCAGCGTGATGCAGGCAGCTGGCTCGCCAACGACACCTCCTGCGGCGTGGGGTATGCGCCGCTGAGCGACCTCGAGCAGGTGGTGCACGCGGTCGAGCATCGGCTCTCCGATGCGGCCCGGCGCGAGGAGCGCCCCGAGGCGGGCGAGGACGTCAAGGTCATGGGTGTGCGGATCGCGGATCGGATCCAACTCACCGTCGGCTGCGCGATGATTGGCCGCTACCTCGAGCACATCGACGACTACCTCGCCGCCAAGGTCGTGCTCGCCGGCCTAGCCGTCGACACCGCCCGCAAGCTCTCCGATCGCGAGGTGGAGGTGAAGATCAACGCGGCCGACGACCCGTCCAGCGGCAGCGTGTTCCTCACCGTTACGGGCACGTCTGCGGAGTCGGGTGACGACGGAGAGGCCGGTCGGGGCAACCGCGCCAACGGTCTCATCACGCCGCATCGCCCCATGACGCTCGAGTCAGTGGCGGGTAAGAATCCGGTTACCCACGTCGGCAAGCTCTACAACATCGTGGCCGGGCTGATCGCGCAGGCGATCGTGGAGGAGCTTCCCGAGATCGCCGAGGCCCAGTGCATGCTGGTGAGCCGGATCGGTCACCCGATTACGCAGCCCCAGATCGCCCAGGTCCGGATCCGGACGAGGGATGGCGTTCCAGTCCGCATCGACGAGATCGTGCGCGAGCAGCTGGATGCGCTGCCGAGCCTTCAGCGCGAGCTGGTGGACGGAACGCTGGCGGTGGATCGCTGGCCGTTTCGCGCCTGACGGCCGCAGCCGCTCCTGTCAATCGACGCACTCCCAGTAGGCGTCGATCCGGGCCTGGATCGCGGAGAGCTCCGCGTCGTTGCGCTCCGGCTCGAAGAGGTGTCGGAAGCGCTCCTGCCGCACGAGGTACTCCTCGACGGGCACGCGCGGTCGGCGGATCTCGGTGTGGACGACGCGGCCGTCGTCGTACTCCTTGAGCGGCCAGACGCCGCTGCGCACGGCGAGCCGGCCAATCTCGGCCATCTCGCCGGGATCGAAGCCCCAGCCGGAGGGGCAGGGCGCGAGTGCGAGGATCAGCCGGGGGCCCCGCATATCCTTGGCACGCTCGATCTTTCGCGCGAGGTCCAGGGGTTCGGTGCCGATCACCGTGGCCGCGTACGCGGGCCGGTTCGCGACCCAGATGCCGAAGAGATCCTTCTTGAAGCCGGGATGTCCGAGGACACCGCTGTCGGTGGCGGTGTGAGCGGCGTGTGGCGTCGCGGGTGACGATTGCTGTCCGGTGTTGGCGTAGCCCTCGTTGTCGTAGCAGAGGTAGATGAAGTCGAGGCCGCGATCGATGGCGCCGGAGGTGGACGAGAGACCCATCCCGTACGCTGCGCCGTCGCCCGTCAGAACCACCACCTGCAGGTCGTCATTGGCGGGAAGTCGTCCCTTCGCCACCAGAAGATCGAGCGCATCGCGTACGCCCTGCGCGCCGGCCGGTGCGGACGCCATCGAGGTATAGAGCCAGGAGCCACGGAAGGGGGTGAAGGGGTAGACGGAGAGGAGCGTCATGCAGCCGGCCGCATTGACGAAAACCGTCTTCTCGCCCAGCACGTCGTAGACCTCGTGGACGGCCTGCAGCCCGCCGCAGCCGGCGCACATCGCCGTACCCGCGCCGAGCAGGTGGGTCGAGGGCAGGTCCTTCATATGTCGGTAGTGCGATTCGCTCATGCGCCGTCTCCCGGCTGCCCGGCCGCGGCGCGCTCCGCCGCCGCGATGCCCTGGAGCTTTCGCATCTCGCGCAGCTCGGACCGTGTATAGAGCAGGCGGGGCACGGGCGGCATGCCGCTGCGGGCCGCCTCGCGGGCGACGTCCACCATGGCAAAGAACTCGCTGGCACCGATGTCGCGGCCGCCGAGTCCGCCGACGAAGGAGGCAAGCACTGGGGCGTTCGGCACGCCGCAGAGAGCGGCCGAGAGCTCGGTGTGGAGTACGCCGCCAAGACCCATCGACAGGTTCTGGTCGATCACGGCGACACCCCGACGCCCGACCAGTGCGTCGCGCAGCGCCTGGTCGGGGAAGGGGCGCAGCATCCGCGGCCGCACCAGGCCGACGGCCTGTCCCGCATCGCGCAGCTGATCGACCGCGTCCTTTGCCTTGGTGGCGAACGATCCCATCATCACGAACGCGATCTCCGCATCGTCGCAGCGGTAGGACTCGACGGGGCTGTAGTGCCGACCGAAGCGATCGCCGAAGTCGGCCGCCACCTGATCGAAGACAGCGAGCGCGTTGCGAGCCGCCTCGTGCATCTCGTAGCGAAAGTACGAGTAGGGGCCGCCGCCGAGCACGGCGACGGCCTGACTCACGGGCCGGCTGGCGCTGAAGCCCAGACCGCCCGGGTCGAAGGCGGGCAGGAACGCATCGACTGCGCTCGGCTCGGGGATCTGCACGGGCTCGCGGGTGAAGGAGAGGTAGAAGCCGTCGAGGTTCACGATGATGGGCAGCCGCACGCCCTCGTCCTCGCTCAGGCGATAGGCGAGCAGGGTGAGGTCGAGCACTTCCTGGCAGGTGGCGGCGTGGAGCTGGAGGAAGCCGCTGTCGCGAGCGGCCAGCACGTCGTTGTGGTCGGGCTCGAGGGTGATGGGTGCCGCGAGGGCGCGCGAGACGTTCGCCAGTACGAAGGGCGCGCGCCAGCCGGCCACGGTGTAGATCATCTCCATGGCGTAGAGCAGACCCTGGCTGGAGGTCGCCGTGAAGACGCGCACGCCGGTGGCGGCCGCGGCGCCCGCGGCCGTGAGCATGGAGTGCTCGGAGTCGAGGGTCACCATGCGGGCATCGAGCTCTCCCGCCTCGATCCAGCCACCGAGGGTTTCGATGATCTCGGTCTGGGGCGTAATCGGGAAGGCGGGCACGTAGTCGGCGCGCGCGAGCCGCGCCCCCCAAGCGGCGGCGGCGTTGCCGGTGACGAGCATCCTGCTCATGGCCGCGCCTCCTCGCTCTCGGCATGCTTGGCCTCACCTTCGGGTATCGTCTCGATTGCGTGGGTCGGACAGACCGCCACGCAGATCATGCAGCCCTTGCAGTGGTCGAGGTCGATGCGTGGTGCGCCCTCTGTGTCCACCGCGATCGCGCTGTCGGGACACAGGGTGCTGCAGACCCAGGTGCAGCGGTGGCAGCGATCGTAGTCGATGACGGGCCGGATGGTTCGCCACAGACCCGTGCGCACCTCCGTGCTGGTGGCGGCGACATGGATGTCGGGCGCGGAGATGCGGGCGGCCTCGAAGGGCAGCTCGATCCAGTCGGGGCGCTCGTCGACCTGGCTGGCCGCCTCGGCCCCTTCGACGACGAGGCCCTCGTGCGGCGCGAATGCGTCCCAGGCCGCGCGGCCGCGTCGCAGATTCTCGACGACGACGGTCTCGCCGAGCGGGGCGAGCTCCTGCTGAGTGGCACGCTCGAGGTCCGCCCACGAGATCACACCGATCAGACGCGCGGCCGCGGCTGCACAGCTGGCGCCCACGAAGCGCAGCTCGGCGCGTTCCTCGGCTGCGATCGGAAGGGTGAGGATCGGACCCTGGAGCTGCAGCCGATCGCGCCAGACCGCCGGCTCCTCGCCCGTCGCGACGAGCAGCACGCTTCGCTCGCCGAGACCCGCCATCACACCCGCCGTCGGGATCGGAACCAGCGTATCGTCGGCCACCACCACCAGGTCGGGCCGGTCGATCACACCGCGCTCGTGAATGGGTCGTCTGGCCGCGCGTACGTAGGCGAAGATCGGCGCGCCCCGCCGCTCCGCCCCGTAGAGGGGCGCGTCCTGGACCTCGAAGCCGCTGCCGAAGAAGGCCGTGCCCAGGATCCGGCTGGCCGTCTTCATGCCCTGGCCGCCGCGGCCATGGAAGCGGATTCTGTACATCTATCCTCCCCCGGCACCCTCGCTCAGAAGATCGAGAAGCGTCGCAGCTCCATCGCCGACCGGACCCGGTTCCCGGCGAGATCCCGAGCCGCCTGGCTCGGAAGGATGCCGCGCTGCTGCGCGTCTTCGAGGACCACCTCGGTGTTGGCGCGGATCCGCTCCTCGATGGCTTCGAGGGCCGCTTGCTGAGTGGCACCATGGTACTCCATGGCAGCGCAGATCACGCCGCCGGCGTTGGCAATGAAATCGGGGACGGTGAGGATGCCGCGCTCGTGCAGGATGCGCTCCGCGCCGGCCGTCATGGGGATGTTCGCGCCGGGCACCACCAGCTTCGTGCGGAGTCGGTCGACGTTGTCCTCGTGAATCACATCGGGTCGTGCCGCGGGGATCCAGATCTCGCAGTCGACACCGATCAGTGCGTCTCCGTTGATCCGTTCGCCATCGGGGAAGTCCGTCACGCTCCTGCCCAAGCGCTTGTGCTCGAGCAGTGCCTGCACGTCGAGGCCGCTCGGGTTCGTCACCGCACCCTGGGTATCCGCCACCGCGACGATCGTGCAGCCCTGCTCGGCGAGGAAACGTGCTGCGTGGGTGCCGACCGCGCCGAAGCCCTGGACCACCACACGCGCACCCGAAAGCTCGAAGTTTAGGAACCGGGTTGCAATCTCGGCAGCGTGGCGCACGCCGAAGCCCGTGGCCCCGATCTCGTCCAGAGGGATACCGCCGATCTCGCGCGGGAGTCCGACCGCGCGACCGACCTCCTCCTTCACCCAGGCCATGCAGGTTTCATCGGTCCCCATGTCGGGACCGAAGATGTAGTCGGATTCATTGCGCAGTGCGTGTGCGAAGCCGCGCACCAGCAGCTCCTTGCGCTCGCGAGGCGTGCGGGCATCGCCATAGAGGACCGACTTGCCGCCCCCGTGCGGGATGCCGGCGGCGGCGTTCTTCATCGTCATCGCCCGCGCCAGTCGGAAGCACTCCCCGGTGCTGACGTCGGGTGCCATGCGGAGACCACCGATCGACGGACCCGTCGCCACGTTGTCGATCACCAATGTGCCGCGCAGCCCAAGCCCCGGCTCGTGGACGTGAATCACCTTGGCTGGGCCGAGGTCATCTGCGAACGCGAAAGCGTCTCCCATATCTCCTCCTTCTTTGATGATGTCGCTGCAGCCAGCCGCGACGCAAGCACATTGCCTTGGCCGGACATGGACTGTAGGGCACCTCACCTCGCTCAGAGGTCGCGCATTGCCACTGGCGATCGTTGGCGCCTCGGCGCAATGACCGGATCTGCTGCGGTAGACTGGTCGGGCCCGAAACGTGTGCCGAAGGATGCTGCCCTGCCCATGTCCGCCGCCACGCCGCCGCGAGTCGCATCCTCACGCACCCGCGTCGTGATCATGGGTGCCGCCGGGCGCGACTTCCACAACTTCAATGTCGTGTATCGAGACGATCCCGGCAGCGAGGTGGTCGCCTTCACGGCCGC
>JAFDDH010000205.1 GCA_019310975.1 Deltaproteobacteria bacterium
TCGTGACGCGACAGGCGCTCGCCGCACCACTGGATCGCTACTACTGGGGGCGAGAGCCGACACGGCAGATCCCGAATGCCCGGGAGCACGAGCTTCAGTACGCGTACTGAGGCGACAGACCGGTCGCCAGTGGGGAGTGAGTGCGGAGCCTATGCTGCCGGGCAGCACGAATCTCGCGGGCACGCTCAAGGGATCTGATAGCCCAGCGCCCGCAGCTGATTGAGCTTGATCTCGTCGATCTCGAGATCCTGCACCCTGCCCTGCCAGGGTGGCTCGCTCTCGAGATAGCCCTCCGCCACAGCCCGCATCCGTGCGGCGATCTCGCTCTCGATTTCCGCCAGATTGTCGCTCTCGGCAGCGCCGTGGCGCCGGTCGAATAGCTCTTGGCGCCAGCCCCGTCCGCCCTCCTGTGTCAGCACGAAGCGATAGTCGCCATCGCTGACAGCGACGGTGGGTGCCTCGATGCTCCCGCGCTTTCCCCAGTTCTGGTCGAGGTGGGCGTAGGCGGGCCCGTCGCGTACGGGCGGATCCTCGCCGCGTGCGGCCGCGAGGATGGAGGGCCGCTGCGAGTGACCGTCGACCCCTTGCATCGCAGGCAGCCCCAGCAGATCGAGGATCGTCGGCCAGATGTCCACGTTGGCGGTGCGCTGGTCGACGACCACGCCCGGCTCGAGCTTGAAGGGAAGGCTCAGGATCAACGGCACCTCGGTGGTCTCGCGATAGACGAAGCGGGCATGGCCCTCGATGCCGCGCTCTCCGAAGGCCTCGCCATGATCCGAGGCGATCACGATCAGCGTGTGGTCCAGGTAGCCCTCGCGCCCCAGATGATCGTAGAGCTGGTCGAGGATGAAGTTGGTGTGCAGGATTGCGTTGTCGTAGATGTCCGAGAAGTTGGTGCCGAAGCGCGCGGAGTCCTCGTCGTAGAGGTACTCGTGCACGTCCATCAGGTGCAGATAGAGGAACCATCGCTCGTGGCCGTAGATGCGCAGGAACTCCTCGCTGGCACGGACCGCGTCGATGTCGGTGCCGACCTCCTTGATGGTCGGGTTCTGCCGCCGTACGTTCGGCGCCGCTGGCCGTCCGACCGGACGCGTGTAGACGTCGAATCCCTGATCGAAGCCGAAGTAGCCCTCCACCCACCCGTTGCGGAAGAGACCGGCGGTGCGGAAGCCCGCCTCGCTGAGGATCTCGGCGGGCAGCTTCGCCTCCGGCGACAGCACCTGCTCGAAGCGCGTCACGCCCGTCCGGGCCGGATAGAGACCGGTCCACAGCGAGGCCATCGAGCACTTGGTCCAGGATGATTGCGAGAGATGCCGGTCGAAGCGGATTCCTTGTGAGGCCAGCCGGTCCAGCAGCGGGCTGGTATCGCGCTCGTACCCCCAGGCGCCCAAGCGCTCGGCGCGCAGGGTGTCGATCACGATGAAGAGCACGTTGAGGTCGTCGCGTTCGCGCAACGCCGCAATGTCCTCGCTCGTGCCCACGGGCCGGTCGTCGGGGTCCAGCCGCCCGACCTCCACCAACGTGGCGAGATAGACAAGGAGCACGACCGCCGCAGCGGTGAGCCACGGCCAACGCTTGCTCAGAAGGGGGCTGTCGGTGCTCATGAGGGCGAGACCGTAGCGAACCCGCGCACTGCTCACGCATGCGTCGACCGGCGACTCCCGTGATAGGTCGAGGCTTCGAGCTGGGCTAGGCTCGGCGCGCATGAAGCTCTTATCCGGCAGGAGATCCGAATTCTCTGCGAGCCGAGCCGGCTCTGTGTCCGCGCTCCTTCCGGTCTGTCTGCTCGCGACAACCCTCGTCGTCGCCGGCTGTGAGGCACCCGAGCCCGTCGAAGAGATCCGATCGCTCCAGGCCGCCGGCCACTACCAGGCATCCATCGAGCCGCTTCGGACTCTGCTCGAATCCCGCAGCGCCGACCCCGAGGTCTACTATCTCTACGGCGTCGCACTCGCCCATACGCAACAGCCCACTCTGGCCATCTGGCCGCTTGGCCGCGCCATGGAGAGTCCCGAGTGGCTGGTCCCGGCCGGAATCCAGCTGGCGGGTGCAGCGCTCACCGTGCGGGACCTCGAGATGACGATCGAGGCGACGAGTCGGGTGCTCGAGGTGAAGCCCGAGCACACGGGCGCCCTCTTGCAGCGCGCCTTCGCTCTCTCGTTGACCCGGCAGGACTACGCGGGTGCCCTCGCCGACGCGGACCGGGTGTTGGAGCTCGAACCCGACAACAGCAATGCCCGCGTGATCCGCGGCGTCGCGCTGCTCGGTCTCGATCGTGTCGAGGAGGCGGGCGAGGCCATCGAAGAGGCGACGGCCCACTCCGAGGACTCGGACCTGGGCGTCCTCGGCTCGTCACGGCTCTGCGCGGTGCGGGCGAGCTTTGCGAAAGAGAAGGAGGAGCTCGAGAGGGCAGAAGAGATCTTCGAGGAGTGTCTCGATGCGTTTCCCACCGCCTTTCTGGTCGTCGACGAAGCGGTCCAGTTCTTCGACGAGCGAGGTCGTCGCGAGCGATCGCTCGAGATCATCCGCACGGCCGCCAACGAGGCACCCGCATCGCGGTCCTATCGCATCTCGCTCGTCATGCGCCTGCTGGGCAGAGGTGAGGAGGAGGAGGCCGAGGCCCTGCTCGTGAAGGCCACCGAGACCGATGTGCCGGAGCTAGCCGCCATCGCGTGGACGGATCTGGCAGGCTTCAACTACGACCACGAGCGCTTCCCCGTGGCGGTCTCCGCCTACGAGCAGGCGCTGGCCCTCGCCCCGGATGAGAGCCCGGAAATGCTCTTCGCGTACGCGGAGGCACTGCTGCTGGCGGGCCGCTACGACGAGGCACTCGGGGTCGCGGAGCGTATGACGGTGGAGCCCCACCGCGAGCTGATTCGTGGCCGCGTGGCCCTCGAGCAGGGTCGCCCCGAGCAGGCGCTCGAGCACTTCGGCGCCGGTCTCGAGCTCTGGCCCAACAATGCGGTGGCGCGCTACCTCGCGGCAACCGCCGCCGAGGAGGTCGGTGACTTCGACCGCGCCATCGAGGAGTATCGCTATGCGCTGCGGACCGACCCCGACGCCACGGATGCGCGCCTGCGCCTGGCCCGGCTCCACCTGGCCGAGGGCGAGCCCGCGCTCGCCCACGCAGTGCTCCTCCACCAGCTGCAGGCGCAGTCGCGAAGCCTCGATGTGGCGCTCCTCGAGCTCGAGATCCTCGGGCAGCTCGGTCGAGGCCAGCGGCTGCCCCAGCGCATCCGTGACCAGATCCGTCCGCCGCGCGTGTGGGCGCGAGGGATCGTGGCGCTCGCCGACGGCACGCGCACACGCAGCGGGCCCGAAGCCGCCGCGAAAGTGGTCCTCGAGGCGGATCGGCTCGAGCTGACCCGTCCGCTCAACGCACCGGCCCTCGAGAGCCTGGTCGCCGACCTGATCGCGGCCGATCGAGCGGACGAGGCCTTGTCGTTCGCGGATGCCGCGGTGCGCAAGCGTCCGGGCGTCGCCGTCTTTCACGCCGTTCGCGGCCGTGCCCTGGAGGCCGCGCGCGGTCCGGTCGACGAGACCCGGGCCGCCTACGCGCGCGCGCTCGAACTCGATCCCGAGGAGCCGCTCGCCCTCAGCGGGCTCGCCCAGATCGAGGCGGGCGCGGGAAATGTCGAGACCGCGCTGGCACTCTACGAGCGGGCGGTGGCGGCCCGCCCGAACCAGACCGGGGCGTTGCGCGACCTCGCTGCGCTCTTGATCGCCCAGGAACGGGTCGAGGAGGCGGATCGCCGGCTGCGGGAAGCGCTACGCCGTGATCCCCATGACGCCCGTGCGGCACTTCGCCTGGCAGAGATCCGCAGCGCGTCCGGTCACAGTCGGCAAAGCGCCATCGCGCTGGCGAGGCGCGCGCTGCGCTTTGGAGCGGGCGAGGATGCAGCCTCGCTGCTCTCCCAGCTGGGAGACGCGAGCGAGACGGCGGCCAACACGCCCGCGGCCGCCGGGACGCCCTAGCCCGGGCTCAGCGCGCGCAGTCTGGCACGCACCCGGTACGCTTCGGGAACGAGCCGGATCCTCTCGACGGTCTCGGCCGGCAGGCCGGACCGCTCGAGCCACGCATTGGCTGCGGCCTCGTCCATGATCAGCCACTCGCGAACGACCACTGCGCGCGTGAGAACTCGCAGCTCTCCTTCGTCGACGCGTGCGACCCACTCGACCGCCTGCTCGGGGTCGGTGAGGACGAGCTTGCGGGCATAGATGGACGCCGCGGGCCCCATCCAGGGCTCGAAGGACCGGCCGAGCAGCCACTGCGTCGCGGCGACCTCGTCCCGATTCATCCACTGGCGGTAGGTCTCGAGGATACCGTCCTCACGGTTCTCACTGGCGGGCAGGCTGGAGAGCCAGGCCATCGCGGCCTCGGGCTCGCGCACTCCCCAGCGAGTGGCCACGCGGCGAGGCACATGCTTGCCGTACGGACCCGCCTCATGCCGCTCCGCAAAGGCCGTCGCGGCGGCCGGATCGACCTCCGCCAGCGCACTCCCGAGCCGGCGAAATACGTTGAGCTTGAAGACCACGTCGTCGTCCGGCAAAGCCTCGGCCCACGCAATGCTGGCCTCGGCACCGTCTCGCAGCACCTTCCGGCGCGTGATCGTATAGAGGACCCACTGGCGACCGGGACTCGCCTCCATCGACTCGACGTAGTCGAGCAGTCCCCCGACGTCGGAGTCGTCCCAGCCTCGCAGCACCGCGTCGGACCAGCGCCGCGTCACGCCCGGGTCCGGACCGAGGCCGGCGGCCAACATCGCGTTGCGCGGATCGCTGCGACCCCAGACACGAAGGATCGCGGTCATCACGGCGGGGTGACGGGTGTTCCACTGCCCCCGCGCCCATTTGAAAGCTCCCGCGGGATCGAATCGGGCCCACCACTCGGCGAGCAGGATCAGCTCGACGTCCGCAATGTCCATGAAGACGCTCTCGTACGCCGCCTGGATCTGCGGCAACGACTCGCGGCCGAGCCCGCCCAGAAGCAGGGAGAGCTCGGAGGCGCGTTCGAGCGCGTCGCGCTTCAGCAGGATGTCTCGGATCTCGCCAGCCAGACCGGGCAGAGCGAAGTCCTCGCCCAAGTCGGAGACCGAGCGCGACGGGGGAGGCGTTGGCGAGGAAGACGGACTCCGGCGCGCCAAGCCGTACCCCAGAGCCAGCCCGGCCGCGGTGCAGAGAGAGATGACCACCAACGAGCGCACCCGGGACATGGCGGCAGACTCTAGCAGATCGGTTCCGTACCCAAGACGGCGTCGTGCGGCGCCCTGGCCAAGCGTTCTGGCGCAGAATCCCGCACCCGGAGCAGAAACGCCCGACCGGCAGGATCCGGCCTAAGTCGTTGCAGCCGAGCTTGTTTCGGGATGGACCACTATCGGCGATCGATTCGCCCGGCGCAGGTTGCGCCGGCCGTCGATCCCAGGCGATCTGCGCCGCAGACTCCCTCGACTGCCAACTAGCCGGAAAAGAAGGCAGAACTCCATCTGTAGGGTGACTGTGCAGAGTCTGGCGCGCAGCTTGCAATCCATACGTGTAGTGACGTGAGCATGGAACGAACACAAGGAGAGAAAGCGATATGATGCGTCGAAGCCTGCAGTATGCGGCTGGGATTCTGGTGGTCCTGGCACTCGTAGTCGGCGGCACGGCCTCCGCGAGAACCCTGTCGATGTCGGGTGTGTGGTCCATGAATCGCGGTCCGCTGGTGGACATCCCGGTCAACGGCGGTCCCGTGCTCTGCATTGGTGGCGGAGCCAATACTGGCTGCCAGGGCAACCTCAAGCCGAAGGACGGCGGAATCCCCGGCGCCGGCGTTGCAAATGTGATCGGCAGTGGGGTAGCGACCTTCACGCTGCAATACGACGACTTCGGCCAGAGCCGAACCGTTCCAACGACCGTGCCCGTTACACTGATCACCCAGGTGCAGCAGCTCAAGTCACAATTCACGCTCCAGGGCCCCGGGTCTGCCGCGGCCCTGAGCGCCCTCATCCCGAGCCCGACGCCGAACGAGATGGTGGCTCTCAATCCGAAGTTCCTGGCGAACGCCTGGAGCCAGGATCCCGGACAGGGGGCTCGCCCGGCTGCCAACTTCTCCTGGACCTCGGGAACAGGAGCAGCAAGAGTCAAATACACCGCTGGTGGCAACGCCTTCGGTGGCACGATGGCCATGATGCTCAAGGGAACGGCGGTCGTGTCCGTCGTCAATGGCGCGCAGCTGATTCAGCAGTTGGTGGGGGGCATCAGCAATCCGACCTTCGGTCCACAGGCCCAGGGCCGAGGCTACGGAGTCGTCAGCGTCGACGAACTGACCGGTGGTCCGGTCTACTCCACCTTCATGTTCGGCAACTCGCCGGATGGGTGCACGAACCTTCTGGGTGAGGAATTCACCCCGCCGGGGTGCGAGATCGTCACCGCGGTGGGCAACCAGGTCGGCGTCGGTCCTGACGACATCAACATCAACATCGGCTTCCCGTGGACGACCGGCACCGTCACCGCCCAGGTCCCCGCGGGTCCGCCAGGCGATGTGGAGACGACCTTGACCGCGATGGGAACGGATTCGCGCAACGTCCTCGGTTTCGGGCGCATCACCATGGTCGCGGGTGGCACTTCGTTCCGATCGGTGTCCGGATTCAGGTTCGCCGCCCTGGACATCGTGAATCTCACCTTCGAGGGCATTGGAACGCCGACGCTCTCGCCTCCGGCGATCGCAACGGTCGTGAGCCTGCTGCTGCTCGGCGGCGGCTACATGGCCCGCCGGCGACACGTGTCGCAGGAAGCGTAACGACCCGGGACAGACCGATCGACGCATAGGAAGCCGGGTGGCCCAGGCCACCCGGCTTCTTGCGTTCCGGTGGAGCTCTTGCTCGAAGAACCTCTGGCTCGCGACTACGACCGCCCGGCGCGCTTGCGCGCGCGCGCGCGCACCCGCGCCAGCACCGCCAGCGTCACCCCCCCCGATGCGTACATCGAGGTGAGTCCGGGCTCGGGCACCGGGTGCGGGACCCACACGGCGAGCTCGGAGCTGAGGGAGCCGGAGACGTCTCCACCAACGAAGAGCTCGGCCTCATCGAATTCGACCGTGGTGTTCACGATGCCGGCAATCGGAAGGATCGTCGTCCCTGAGACGTCCAGGTAGAGGAGGAACGAGGCGATCGAGTCGGAGACCGGAATCGGTTGCGGAGTGTTCGCGACCACGTCCTCATCGTCGACTGAGATATTGAAGATCAATGCATGCGGGAATCCGGTCAGACCGATCGGCCGAAGCACGAGCTTGCCCGCGCCGACCTGCGGCTCGAAACCGAACGCAGTACCGAGGCCCGTGAGCGACGTTCCAGCCAGGAATTCGAAGGGGGCCGGCGGCAGGAACTCGAACGAGGTGGGCGTGAACGTGCTGCCCGCCGGAAGATCCGGCGGCAGTGGATCGGCGTAGGTACCCGTGAAGTCTGCGTCGAGATGGCCCCGGATCTCGAGACATCGCTTGCCCGGCAGCGGACTGTTCCAATTCGGTGGCCCGCCCGAGAAGTCGGATGAGATCGTGGCCGCGCGACCGAAGATCCAATCGCGTGTGTCCTGAATCGGCCCCGAGAGATCGCCGGCAATCGGTGTGATGAGCGTCTCCATGCGGTCGATCTCAGCGAGCAGTGCGGGCACGTCCCAGATGCTCACCAGCAGCTCGTTCATCCGGGTCTCGTATTGCGCGGGCACACCGGGCATCTGCCAGAGCCGATTCGTGAGCGCGGCCGTCTCGAAGACGGTTCGTGCCTCC
>JAFDDH010000206.1 GCA_019310975.1 Deltaproteobacteria bacterium
TGCTCTACGGCATCACGATGGAGCAGAAGGGGGTGAGCAAGCTGGTCGGGGTGGAGCTGACCTGAACCCCGCCCGCTTGGTCGGCGC
Organism: Deltaproteobacteria bacterium; assembly: GCA_019310975.1. Classification (GTDB taxonomy): domain Bacteria; phylum Myxococcota_A; class UBA9160; order UBA9160; family UBA4427; genus JAFDDH01. The sequence goes on from JAFDDH010000206.1 coordinate 88, forward strand.
GCATGGCCCTGTATGCTCCCGGCGGAATTCGGAATGAAGCAGGCTGGGAAGGAGTCGGGGCTGAACATCGTGGGCTGCTGGCGTCCGGGCATTCGCGCATTCTTGGCGTTCGTGACGATCGCCTTCGCGGCGCAGGCAGCGACCGCCCAGGACGAAGGCCTGGGCCTATCGTTCGGTCTCGCTCCCGGCGTGCGTTGGGTGCAGCTCCCCGAGGTTCGAGCCGGGTTGATCCAGGTCTCTGGGGGTATCGTGCCCTTTGGCGCCACGCCCGAGTCCGCACTGGGCTGGGGGATCGACGGATTCGTCGGCTACGCGCTCGGTGACGACGCCGCTTGGATCGGGAAGGCGGACGACATCGTGTTGCGGGTCCGCACGGTCTTTGCGGACGATCTCGATTCACCGCTCATGCCCCCCGGCCAATACGGGCAGATGCCGGTCGACGGGAGCGGTGTGTCGGATGGCAACGCGGTTGAAGCTGGAGCCACCGCCGACTCCTCGGTCGGATATGCCCGTTACGATGTCGATCTCGTCTACCGGGCCGAGCTGCGCTTCGACTCCACGATCCGTTTGCGCCCCTTGATAGGCGTCGCCTACTCGCGCGTCGCTCAGGACCTCAGCTTCCACTCGGCGCCCTTCAACGGATTCGAAATCCGTGACGAGCTATCGACGAACTCGTTCGGTGGTGTGCTGGGGCTCGAGGCCGAGTTCGAGCTTCCCTTCCATCTCTATGTCGACCTCGGCGCCGAGTCCGATCTGCTGGCTGCGCGCTCAGAGCTGGCTGGGCTACAGAACTTCTCGGGCTCGCTGCTCTCCGCGGCCGACGAGAGCACGGATTTCGTCTGGCGACTCCGCGGCCACCTCGGCTTTGGCTGGACATGGAACGAGATGTTGAGCATCGGCGTCTCCGGCACGGCGGACTGGGGGCGCATGCCGACGGTCGTCCATCCGCTCTTCGACGCCGTGCCCCACGAGTCGTTCATCGACATCGACGACTCGCTCGTCGTCGGGGGCAATCTGACGTTCTCAGTGGTGTTCTGACCCGTGACGGAGCGCCGTGCGGATCGAAATCGCCTGGCCCCTCCTCTATGCTCCGCGAGCCATGGATCCCACAGAAGCCCTGATCATGCACCCCGCCGTCACCTGGGTGACCGAGAACCCGACGCTCGTCGTCATCCTGGCGATGATCGTTCCGAGCTTGATCGCGCTCCTCGCCGAGCGGCTGCTGGGCCGGCGGACCCTGGAGCCGGAGTCCGAGGCAGTCGCTGCGCCCGAGCCCGCCGCCACGTCGCCGGTCGAGTCCCAGCCCGTTCCGATTGCCGAGCCCGTGGTGGCCGAGCAGCCTGCTCCCGAGCCCGAGCCCGAGCCCGAGCCCGAGCCCGAGCCCGAGCCCGAGCCCGAGCCCGAGCCCGAGCCCGAGCCCGAGCCCGAGCCGACCCAGGCCGCGGCGCCGCGGCGCGTGCCGCTGCGCGAGCGGCTGGCGCGCACCAGCGACACGCTGGTGGGTCGCCTGAACGGACTGCTTGGCGGACGCAAAGTCGATGCCGCGCTACTCGAGGAGCTGGAGATGATGCTCTTCACGGCGGATCTCGGCGTCCGCACGGCGGAGTCACTACTCGACACGGTTCGGCAGAAGGCGTCTGGCGGGGACGCCTCGGAAGTAACGAAGGTCCTGCGTGCCGCAATCTTCGAAAAGCTCGCGCGCGTGCAGCCGCAGGGCGAGCCCCTCGCCACCGCGGGCAGGCCGCACGTCGTGCTGGTGGTGGGTGTGAACGGATCGGGCAAGACCACGAGTATCGGCAAGCTCGCGGCCCGCTACGCGCAGTCCGGCAAGAAGGTCGTGCTCGGAGCCGGAGATACCTTTCGTGCCGCCGCCGTCGAGCAATTGCAGGTCTGGGGCGATCGTGTGGGCTGCGATGTCATCTCCACGCGGGCGGGGGGCGACCCCGCCGCAGTCGCCTTCGACACGGTCAAGGCGGCGATTGCGCGCGAGGCCGACGTGGCGATCGTGGATACCGCCGGCCGGCTGCAGACGAAGAAGCCGCTGATGGAGGAGCTGGGCAAGATCGTGCGCGTGCTGAGCCGTGACATCCCCGAGGCGCCGCACGAGACGCTCCTGGTGCTGGACTCCAATACCGGGCAGAACGCGATCTCACAGGCCCGCCTCTTCACCGAGGTCACCGACATCACGGGTCTAGTGCTGACGAAGCTCGACGGCAGTGCCAAGGGTGGGGTGATCATCGGCCTGGCTGATGAGTTCGGAATTCCCGTACACTACGTCGGCGTCGGCGAGGGCGTCGAGGATCTACGTGACTTCGATGCACGCGAGTTCGTCGACGCACTCTTCAACGAGAGCTGAGGGCTCTTCACGCTGGCCGAGGGCTCTTCACAATGGCTGAGGGCTCTTCACAATGGCTGAGGGCTCCCGATGAGTCGATACATCATGGCACTCGACCAGGGGACGACCTCGTCGCGTGCGCTGCTCTTCGACCACGACGGACAGGTCGTGGCCGTCGATCAGTACGAGTTTCCGCAGTACTTCCCACAGCCGGGGTGGGTCGAACACGACGCATTGGAGATCTGGGACAGTCAGCTGCGCGCCGCACGCGGTGTGCTGGAGAAGGCGGGGGCGACCGCGGCGGAAGTGAGAGCGATCGGCATCACGAACCAGCGTGAGACGACCGTGGTGTGGGATCGCGAGACGGGCGAGCCGATCCATCCGGCCGTCGTCTGGCAGTCCCGCCAGACCGCCGAGATCTGCGAGTCGCTGCGTGCGCGGGGTCTCGAAGAGGAGGTGCGAAGTCGGACCGGGCTGGTGGTCGATGCCTATTTCTCCGCCACCAAGATCCGCTTCATCCTGGACGCAGTGGAGGGAGCTCAAGAGCGCGCTCTGGCGGGCGAGCTCTGCTTCGGCACGGTGGATAGCTGGCTGCTCTACAAGCTCACGGGTGGCAGGGTGCACGCCACCGAGTACTCGAACGCTTCGCGGACGATGATCTACAACATCCATGCGTTTGACTGGGACGATCGATTGTTGACGGAGCTCGACATCCCGCGCGTGATTCTGCCCGAAGTGCGCGAAAGCAGCGGCGTATTCGGCCTGACCGATCCGTCTTGGTTCGGGGGCGAGATTCCGATCGCGGGCGTTGCGGGTGATCAGCAAGCCGCGCTCTTTGGGCAGGGCTGCGTCGAGAGCGGCATGGTCAAGAATACCTATGGGACCGGATGCTTCCTGCTGATGCACACCGGTGAGGAGGCCTCGACCTCCGAGTCCGGGTTGATCACCACGTTGGCCTGGGGGATCGATGGCCGGGTCGAGTACGCGCTCGAGGGCAGCGTCTTCGTGGCCGGCGCAGCCATCCAATGGCTGCGTGACGGCCTACATCTGATCGATGACGCCGCGCAGAGCGAGGCCGCAGCGCGCGCCGTATCCGATACGGGCGGCGTCTACCTCGTACCCGCCTTTACGGGACTCGGCGCGCCCTATTGGGACGAGCGCGCACGCGGCGTGATCGTCGGCCTGAGCCGCGGTACGACCCACGAGCACGTGATCCGTGCCGCCCTCGAGTCGATCGCGTACAGCTCACGCGACGTGGTCGAGTGCATGCTGGCCGATACGCGCATGTCGTTGGAGACGCTGCGTGTGGACGGTGGAGCGTGTGGGAACGACTTCCTGATGCAGTTTCAGGCCGACGTGCTCTGCTGCCGAGTCGAGCGTCCCGCCGTGCTCGAGGTGACGGCGCTCGGCGCCGCGGCGCTGGCTGGCCTCGGTGTCGGCTTCTGGCGCGATCGCCGGGAGCTCGAACAGGCCCGGGGCGAGAGCACCTACTTCGAGCCGCGGCTGCCGGAGAGCGAGCGTCAGGCCCTCTACGCGGGCTGGAAGCGCGCCGTCGAACGCTCGCGCGATTGGGCGTGAATCAGCTCTCTTCGCCGCCGTCGGCACCGGATCGGGTGGCCGAATCCGCTGCATGACCGGGGCATGCCCCAGCCGGGTCGGACTACGGGCGCGCCAGCCAGAGCAGCGACGCCCAGCCGGCGATCAGGCACAGGCCGCCGAGCGGTGTGACGGGGCCGAGCCAGCGCTGCTCTGTGAGGACCAGTAGGTAGATGGAGCCCGAGAAGAGCACGATGCCCGCGAGGAAGAGTGAGGCGGGCACGCGGATTGGCGCCTCGGTGCGCATCGCAAAGAGGGCCAGGGCCAACAATACGACGCTGTGCAGCAGGTGGTATTGCGCCCCGGTGGTCCAGGCCGAGAGTTGATCCGCGCTCACGTTGTCACGCAAGCCGTGAGCGCCGAACGCGCCGGCGATCACGGCGATCATGCCCGATACGGCGGCGATCCCGATCCACATGGCCATCTCTCCTACTGATCTTCATGAATAATCCGGGCTAGTGGATCTGCCGGGCTCGGCCCTCGAGCTCGTCGACGACCCGGCGGATGCGTTCCAGGACGGGACCCTTCTGCGCGGTCTCGAGGTATCGGTTCAGGTCCGACAGGGCGGCACCGAAGCACTCGAGCTCGCGATACACGAGGCCCCTGTCGCGCCACTCGATCGGATCGTCGGGCGCGATCAGCAGCAGCCGATCGCAGCAGGCGAGCGTATTCTCGGGCTCGCGGAGGCGCGCGTACAGGTGTTTGAGGTTCGTCAGGACACGCCGCAGGATGGCGCGGTGCGACGAGGCCGCGAGCATGTCGGGCTCGAAGGGCACGCGCCCGCTCGAGATCTCCTCGAGCCGGCGCTTGCAGTCCTCGAGGCTGAGCGTTTCTCGGTGGAAGGCGTCTACGATGACGTCCCCGTCGTTGCTGGACACCTTGGCGAGGAAGTGGCCCGGAAACCCGACGCCTTCGGCCTCGAGCCCGATCCGTCGCGCGACCTCCACGTAGACCAGCGAGAGCGTGATCGGCAGGCCCGTTCGCCGATCCAGCACTGCGTCGAGAAAGCTGTTGCGGGGGTCTTCGTACTCGTCGTGGTTGCCCGCGAAGCCCTCGTCGATGAAGAGCGAGTGGTTGAGTCGGGCGACCCGCTCGTGATCGTTCGAGGCTCGTGCCACCTGCTCGCCGGCGCGCTCGGCCAGAGCGTCCAGCTGAGCTAGATAGCGCGAAACGTCGAGTCCGGGCCGGGCTTCGGCGGCGATCCACAGTGCGGTCTCGGCGAGTGGGATCTCGCGATCGGGCAGCGCCACCAGACGCGCGAACGCTTCTCTCGCCTGCATGGGGCAAGTGTCGCCGATCGGCTCCGCGCGTGCGAACGAGGCGCTCAGCCTGGCAGGCCGAGCAGCCTCGCGGTCAGGCTCGGGGATGCGACGGGACGGCCCACCTTCTCGCATAGCTCCAAAGCCTCGCAAACGAGTTCGGCGTTGGTGGGGCTTCGGTCCGGGCTGAAGTGCTCCTCGAGGCCGATGTGAAGGTGGCCACCCCGTTCCAGGGCGAGGCGCGCGACGGGAGTCTGCATCAGATCACCGCCCCAGACCGAAACCGACCATGGAAGCTCGGTGCCCGCCAGCATGTCGAGATAGGCGGCCAGGGCGTTCTCGGTTGGGGGTAGTCCGAACGTGACGCCGCGGCCGGTTGCCGCCATTCCCCACTCCCCGCCGAAATAGAGCTTCGCCATCGCGCCCGCTGGCAGGCGGCCGAGTCGATCGTAGACGAGTACGGTCTGCAGGAAGCCCGGCTCGTAGATCGCCATGCCCGGAGCGAGGTGCTTCTCGCTACACAGAGCGAAGGCGCTGCGGATGTTCTCCGTAGTCGTTCGCGTAGACGAGCCCGACGGGCAGCCCTTCCGGCCCGGGCATGCCGAGATTGGTCGAGCCCGGGTCGACGGGGCAGATGCGGAGCCCGATATCCTGCTTCAGCAGCACGACGTGATCGAGACCCGCGGCGCCGCGCGCCGCGGCTGTGAGCGTCGGATACCAGAGTGTGTCCGGCCGGGCGTCCATGATCGGCTGCCAGGCCGCCAAGTAGCTGTCGGCGGCCGCGCGGCCCGCGAGTGTGATGTCCTCGTTGTGGGCGTGGATCAAGCTCGCGCCGGCCTCGAGGCAGGCGAGCACGTCGTCGGTCACGGCCTCGGGCGTGCGCGGGACGTGCGGATTTCGTTCCGGACGCGTCTCGCCGTTGACCGCGACCTCGATGATCACTGCCTCGTCCACGCGGTGGGATGCGCTGGGTCGGTTGCTCGTCATCGGCTTCCGTCCGGCCTAGAGACCCGTCCGGTAGTCCTCCTCGATGCTCTCGTCGATTTTGCGCGCGACGCTCTCATCGGCTTCGATCTTCTTCGCGATCATATTGCCGAAAGAGACGCGGTGGCGTTCGCCCCACTGCTCCGGCTGCCAGAGATTGGAGCGGATGAAGGCCTTCCCACAATGAAAGAAGCACTCCTCGATCTCGACCCGAATGGCCAGCACAGCGGGCTTCCCGCGTGCGGCGAGGCGTTCGAGCAGCGCGGGATTTCGCGTCAGCTCCGCGCACCCGTTCACGCGCAGTGTCTCATTCGTGCCCGGGATCAGAAAGAGCAAGCCGACGCGCGGGTTCTCGAGCACGTTCAGGTGTCCCATTGCGAGTCCGTTGCCCGGTCGGTCGGGAATGACAAGGCTCCGATCGCTCTCGACGAGTACGAAGCCGGGACCATCGCCCTTTGGTGAGGCGTCGAGCAGGCCGTCTTTATTCGATGTCGAAAGCACGAGGAAGGGCGAGCGCTCGATGAACGCGATGGCGAACTCGTCGAGTGTCTCGTTGATCTTGAGCTCAACACCGGGAGGTCCGTCGCCGACGGTCC
>JAFDDH010000456.1 GCA_019310975.1 Deltaproteobacteria bacterium
GTCGGAGACCCCATCTGCAGGTAGGGCTGACGCACCACTGCGGCGTGGGCGGCCTCGATCGGCAATAGCCATGCCGCGATGAGGGCCAATGCGGCGATTGATGTTCGCAGGGAGACAGTTTGAATCGGCATGGCGGCTTTTCCTTGAGCTGGGGCGTCGTGCTGCGGTAGCAAATCAGCGTGGCTCGCATTGTACGCAAAATATCTTCGTTTGAGACCAACTTTTTGAGGAGTCCGACCAGTAGGCGTATTCTCTCGGTAGGCATCTTCACATTGGTGGTGCTAGAGGATTGAGCGCAACTTCCAGCAAACCGTTGATTCGGAACGCCGTATTGGAGTGACGGGTAGCGGGTAGCGGGTAGGTAGATAGGCAGATGAATGAAGCCATCTGTCACGGGACGCGATACCCTGGCCCCTAACGGTGTCGTCGCTCGACAACCCTTGGGAGAAACGTGTCGATTCGATTTTCTTGCGCAAGATTGGTGATCTTGCTGGCTACTTGCGCATGGCTTGCCGGTCCCGTCAGCGCTTGGGCCCACGAGGGCCTGGATCACGACATCGAAGGCGCAACGGAGCGACTGGCTCAACACCCGACCGATGCTGGGGTGTTGCTCCAACGCGCCCGCTACTACCGACTCGATGGACAGCTGGAGTACTCGCTCGGCGATCTCGATCGTGCTCGGGAGCTGGACCCGGAGAATCTCGCGATCTCTCTCCAGCGCGGGCTGACTCTATCCGCCCTGAGGCGCGATGGGGAGGCGGAGGCGGAGCTGAATCGGGTGCTGGGTCGGGGGGTTGGAGGCGCAGCTGGCTTCGCAGAGCGCGCGAAGATCCGCTCGCGGAGTGGCCGCGTCGGGCTCGCCATTTCGGACCTCGACGCGGCGATTGCGCTTCAGCCGGGCCTCGATCTCTTTCTGGAGCGCGGCCGCCTGCAGGAATCCGACGCAAAGCTCGACGAGGCGGCGAAGGGCTACCGGGAGGGGCTGGACCACGTGGGTGACGCCGTGTTGCTGCGTCGCGCCGCGATCCGGGTAGAGATCGAGCGCAAGCGCTACGACGATGCGCTTCGCATGATCGATGAGCAGATCGACAAGGGACAGCTGCAAACGGAGTGGCTGCTGGCCCGGGCCGAAGTCCTGGAAGCCACGGGGCGCGCAGCGGAGGCCGAGCAGGCGAGGTTCGAGGCGCTCGCTCGGGCCAGCCAGGCACTGCGAAAGCGTCCCACCTCCGCCAATCTGGTCGCACGCGCCCAGGCCCATCTGGCCCTCGGCGACGTGCCAGCAGCTCGGCGTGACCTGGAGCAGGCGCTTCGGAACTCCCCCCAGGTGAGTCGTGCCAGGGCCATGCTCTCTGCGATCGAAGCGCAGCCGGGGGAGTAGTAGGGGTGTAGGATCGAGCGAGCTTGCGGAATCGGCCCGGGGGCTTGCTCAGGAGGCCTGCACGCCCCAGCCACCATCCACGACGAGGATCTGGCCAGTCACGAAGGCGCTGGCTTCACTCGCGAGAAACACGACGGGCCCTTTCGCGTCGTCCTCCCCCCCGACCCGCCCCAGTGGCATGCGCGCGATGAACTGACGAAGCCGCTCCGGGTCGTTCTTGATGAACGCCATCATCGGGGTGTCGAATGCCCCCGGCGCGATTGTGTTGACGCGGATGCCGTGTGGCGCCAGCTTGATCGCCATGTCGAGGGTCAGTGTGTGGAGCGCACCCTTGCTCGCGTTGTAGGCGATCGAGGGCTCGAGCGCGTCACTGACGCCGCGCAGCGCCGCCATCGAGCCGATGTGAATGATCTTGCCGCCCCCGGCGTCGATCATGTGCCGCGCAACGCGCTGCGAAAGGAAGAAGAGCCCGCGCAGGTTCAGGTCGAAGACCCGATCCCACGCCTCGGGCGTGTGTTCGAGCAGCGGTGCGCCCCACGCGAATGCGGCGTTGTTGACCAGAATGTCGAGACGCGTCGCGCGCGCGAGCACGTCGTCGACCAGCCGCTCGATGTCCTCGATCTTCGACACATCGGCGGCCAGCGCCCAGGCGCGCCGTCCCTTCTTTTCGATGATCTCGGCGACGCGCTCACAGGCATCGAGCTTGCGTGAAGCGACCACCACATCGGCGCCGGCCTCGGCCAGTCCGATCGCCAGGCTCTTGCCGATCCCGCGCCCACCTCCCGTGACCAGTGCGGTCTGGCCTGTCGATGTGACCGGCGATTTCGGTTCGGGCGGTCGTCATTCGCTCGAGCGCCAGAGTGCGCAACGCATCCGCGCGGAGCTTTTGCGTTCCGGTGGTGGGGGCATCGGCTTCGTCGACCACGATCACGTGCCGCGGCACCTTGTACACCGCCAGTCGCTCTCGCAGCCTCACGCGCAGGGCTTTCTCGTCGATGGTATTGCCGACCGTCGGCACGACGCACAACACCAGGGCTTCGCCCAAGGTCGGATGAGGCACGCCAAGCGCGATCGCCGCTCGCACTGCGGGTAGGTCGGCCGCAGCCTTCTCGACCTCGAGCGGCGAGACGTTGGCACCGCCGGTCTTGATCATGCCGGAGAGCCGACCCTTCCAATGCAACAGCCCGTCGGCATCGATGAAGCCGCCGTCGCCCGTATGAAAGAAGCCATCGGCGTCGAGCACATTTTCCAGGGGCACCTTCCAATAGCCCTGCATCAGCGTCACACCGCGCACGATGATCTCGCCCCGCTCTCCGACTTCGCGGGCCTCGCCGCTTTCCGGATCGACGATGCGGATCTCCATCCCCGGCAACGCGCGACCCGAATTGCCAGTGCGCTGCTGTGCGGACGCATCCGCAGGCAGCGCGGAGATCACGGTGAAGGTCTCCGTCATCCCGTAGGAAGCGTAGATTCCCCAGATGTCTTCCTCGAGCCCGATCAGCCGTGCCAGCGGCGAGTTGAACTCGACGTGATGCAGCGGACCGAAGTCACGACCCTGGGCGCTCGGATGCTCCGCCATGGCCTTTTCCTGATGGGGCCAGGCGTGGACGGTGGTCGCACGCTCGGTCTCGATGCAATCGAGCGCGGCTTCGGGCGCAAAGGTCTCTTGCAATAGCAGCTTCGCACCGGCGGCCAGCGTTGCGCCGAGGGACATCGAGATGCCCGCGGTCCAGAACAACGGCTGGGCGGTGAAGACGATGTCCTGCGAGCTCAATCCGAGCAGCTCGGCGAAGCGCCAGCTCTGGATCACGCCGGCCTTCTGGCTGTGCAAGACGCCCTTTGGACGATCGGTCGTGCCGGAGGTGTAGATGATCCAGCCGCCGT
>JAFDDH010000207.1 GCA_019310975.1 Deltaproteobacteria bacterium
CCACGACGAGGTAGTCGCCGATCTCGGCAATCTCGAGCGCCTCCTTGATCGACATCACACCACCGGGCCCACCCTTCCAGGCATGGGCTCCGAGCGCGATGCCACAGAGGAGCACGACGACGAGTGAGAGAGTCGGGCTGAACCTGCGCATATGGCCTCCTCGCCGCGCGGCGCGGCGTCAAACATTCGGCCCCTGCATCGGCGCCCGCAGGGGGCAGCTTGAGGAGGAAGTGCCCGAATTCCCGGGTGAATGCCGCTTACGCAGCTCGACGTGGGGCGGGCGGGGCCGGAGTCGGCGGATCGAGAGGGGCCGCGCCCCTACGCGTCGAGCTTCGGGAAGGCTCGGCTCACCTGTGTCAGCATGGCGAAGAGCGGGATGATGTGGAGGCTCACGACGGGAGGCGCGGATTGCCCAGCATGAAACCGAGCCCATAGCGGAGCGGCAGCATCAGGGTCAGGTCCAGCTCCCACCAGCTCTGCTCAGCTGTCGCGTGGTGAATCGTTCGCCGCTCGAAGACCGTCCGGCCCTCGTGCTGCCCCTGCTCGAGCAGGCATTGGTAGAAGAGACTGGCCTCGCGCGCCGTGGTGACCAGGTTGGCCGACGGGATCACGCCGGTGAGGAAGCGCGGATCGTTCGAGAGATCGACCACGGTCCGCATGTCAGTGCCGAGTGCGCGCTTGAGGGATTGCGCGAGGGGGGGCGGCGCGGGCGGGCCCGTGTAGGCATTGATGGCGACCTCGGAGATCCGCTCGGGCGCAATCCCGTACGCGAAGCACTCGAGCCCGAGCGGCTCACTCACGAAGTCGTGCAAGAGCTCCGGCAGGGCACGGCCACAGGCTTGGCGCGCCACCTCGGCCAGGATGAAGCCGCCGGTCACGGCGTGGTAGGCGAGAACACGGCCGGGCCTCGACTGCACCTTCTGCTCGCAGAGAATCCCGATGATCTCCTTGGGCTTGCCGAGCAGGTCGAGATCGAGGGCCTCCTCGGGCAGGCTCGGCAGCCCGGCGCGGTGCGCGAGCACGTGGCGCAGCGTAATCGTGCCCTTGCCGTGGCGCTCGAATCCCGGCACGTACTCGCAGACGCGATCATCGAGGGCCAGCTTGCGCTGCTCGACCAGCTTGTGGATCAGCATGGCGGTGACCGCCTTCGAGGCGGAGAAGATGTTGATCGGCGTGTCCAGGCCGACGCGGCGCTTTGGCGCGTCCGGAGGATCCGAGGGACCATTGCCCGACGCGTGCCCCACCGCCCGGTCCAGCACCACCTGGCCCTGGCAGCGGATGCAGGCCTGGATGGCCGGCTGGGTGCCCGACCGGTACAGGTCCAGGATCCGCTCCCAGACGCCCTCGATGGCATCCGAGGTGATGCCCACCCACTGCGGGGGCGTCTCCTCCCCCACCGTGATCACCGACTCCAGCTCTTCGGGTACCCGGCAGCGGGTCGATCGGATGAGGGGAAGGCGGCTGATTCGGCTGCTGAGATCCATGACGGGTCCGGGTCGTGCTGGCGGGCGGAAGAATCAGAGCGTAGTGCGTATCCCCCCTCAGAGCGCCATTGCGAGACATTCGGCCGGATCGCGAAAGGGCTCTCGCGCAGGGTCGATTCAGACGCGGGGGAGCCTTCCATCCCCCTCACGCCGCGCGATGACGGCCCCGGCCGAGGGCCGGGCGCACGAGCGCCTACGCGTGCCCCGCCAGCCCCGCGCCGAGCGCGTGCACGCGGTCACAATACTCTGCGCGCGTGCGGGCCGGCACGGAGAGTGCCACCCAGCTAACGCCCATGCCGGCCAGCTCCTCGGATGCGGCCCGCACACCCTCTGCGTTCGGCGCGTGGTCGGCGAACATATCCACGCCGATGGGTGCAAAGCAGACGTCCAGGGGGGCCGTCCGTCCGACTCGCTCCGCGTGGGCCCGCGCGTAATCCAGACGCTCGCGCAGATCGTCGAAGGTCGCGATCACCGCCGTTCCCTGCCGCGACGCGAACTTCTCGCTATTCGGGAAGGGCACCCAGCCGTCACCGCGCTCGACGGCGCGCCGGATCGCCTGCTTGCTATTGCCACCCACCCAGAGCGGCGGGTGCGGGCGTTGCAGCGGCCGAGGGCGCATGCTGTTGCCGCGCGCGGAGAACCCTCGGCCGACGAACTCGACTCCGTCCTCCGTCCACGCCTTGCGGATCGCATCGATCGCCTCGTCGGCTGTCTCGTTGCGGCGTGCGTAGTCGGCGCCGAGCGCATGAAACTCGCTCTTCAGATAGCCGGCCGCCGTGCCCAGGATGAGCCGCCCGCCGGAGGCCACGTCCAGGCTCGCCGCCTGCTTGGCGACGAGGAAAGGGTTGCGATACGCAAGCACGAGTACGTGCGTGTGCAGACGCAGACGCTCTGTGGCAGCGGCCGCGAAGGAGAGCGCGACGAAGGGATCGAGGGTGTGGTGCCCGCCCTCCGCGAGCCAACGATCGCCCGGGAAGGGATGGTCGGTGACGAAGCCGGCATCGAAGCCCGCACTCTCCAGCGCGCGGGCCATCTCGGCCAGTGCATCGCCACTGATGAACTCTTCGGGATCGTCTACCTGATGGGTGGGAAGCTGAACCGAGTAGCGGATGGGTGCGGGCATCGAAGGTCGAGCATAACCCACCAGCCAGCCGCTACGCTTGATGCGCCGTGACTGACTCTTCGAAGGCAGGCGACAACCTCCGCTCGTGCGCGAGACCCGAACACACCGCGGTCCTCTGCATGGAGATGCAGCGCGGCGTAGTAGGCGATCTCTCGCGGCTGCCGGCACTTGCCGAGGCGGCGGCCAAGCACGGACTGGTCGAGGCGCTGGCCCGGCTGCTTCGCGCGGCCCGCTCCGCGGGCCTGGGTGTGGTGCACTGCACGGCCGCATTCCGCGCCGACCGCGCCGGCAGTCATCGCAACGTGCCGATGCTGGAGCGGCTGCTCGAAGACCCCGATCATATGCTCACCGGCTCGCCCCAGGTCGAAATCCTGCAAGAGCTCGGGCCCGCTGCAGGCGACCGGATCAGCCAGCGCTTTCACGGTGTCTCGCCGTTCACGCACACTGATCTCGAGGCGACGCTGCGCACGATGGGAACGCGAACGATCGTTGCGACCGGCGTCTCCCTGAACGTCGGTGTGCTCGGACTGGCCATCGAAGCGGTGAACCACGGCTACCACGTCGTGATCCCGAAGGAGTGTGTGGTCGGCGTTCCCCTCGACTATGGAGAGCAAATGCTGCATCGGTCGCTGAGCGTGATCGCGACGCTCTGCAGCAGCGACGATCTGATTGCCGCCTGGCAGCCGGGGTCCAGCCGCTAGAGTAGATGCCGGCGCAGGGGACATCCGCCCCCGATGCCAATCCGCCCACGGCGCACGGCTCTACCGGCTAGACCCGCGCTGACGGAATCGCACCGTCCGCCGCCGCAGGCTTCAGGGAAGCGCGAAGGCGACGACTGCATCCCCGAGTTTCGTGCCCATCATCGAATGCCCACCGGCCGCAATGACAACGTATTGGCGTCCCCCCGGCGAGACTCGATACGTCATCGGCGTCGCTTGACCGCCTGCCGGTAGCCGAGCCCGCCACAGCTCTTCACCCGTGGTCACATCGAAGGCGCGGAGGTAGTCGTCCATCGCGCCGGCGATGAAGACGAGCCCGGAGGCCGTCGCGATCGGCCCGCCCTGGCTCGGCGTGCCCAGCGGCAACGGAATCGGGACCGGCGCGAGGTCCCGCGTCGTGCCGAGCGGGACCTCCCAGCGCAGCTCGCCACTGGAGAGATCGATGGCGACGAGCGTCCCCCATGGCGGCGGGCTGCAGGGCAGCCCCCACGGCGAGAGCAGGAACGAGCGCGTCATGGCGAAGGGCGTGCCCGCCTGCGGCTCCCAGGGCGGCGGTGCCCCACCGCGCCGGGCGGCCTCCTCCACGCCGGCATCGAACTCGGCGCGCGGGATCAACCTCAGCTCCGCGGCCATGCGACTGGTGTTGGTGATCAGCAGCCCGCGCTCGGGATCGATCGATACACTGCCCCAGTTGGTGCCGCCGAAATAGCTCGGATACTGGATCCAGCCGCGTTCGCTCGGTGGCGTAAATATTCCAGCGAAGTCCAGCGCTTCGATCTGCTTGCGACAGTGCGCTCGGTCCCAGGGCGTGATCCCCCAGGCGTCGTCGACGTCGAAGGAGGCCGGATGGATCGGTGCCGGGCGCGTCGGAAAGGGTTGGGTGGGCGAGAGCAGATCGCCCTCGAGCCCGCCGCGCGGCACGGGTCTCTCCTCCACGGGGAAGATCGGCTCGCCGCTTCTGCGGTCGAGGAAGAAGAGGTGACCGAGCTTCGTCGCCTGCACGAGCGCCGGTGTATGGCCCTGCTCGCCGACGTGCTCGAATAGCACCGGCTGCGCCGGCACATCGTAGTCCCAGACGTCGTGGTGCACGGTCTGGAAGCGCCAGACCACCTCGCCGCTCTGTACATCGAGGGCCACCACCGAGCTCGAATAGTAATCGAGACCGTCGCGGATCACGCCGTAGTAGTCCGGTGCGGTGTTGCCCGTGGGCACGAAGACGAGCCCGAGCTCGGGGTCGCCGGAGAGCAGCGACCACGCATTGGCAGTGCCGCGGCGGTATCGGAGCGGCTCGCCGTATTCGTCCACAGTCTCGATGAACATCTGCCCGGGCGGCAGGGGATCCCAGCTCCAGCGGAGTGCGCCCGTACGCACATCGTAGGCACGCACCACGCCACCCGGCGCATCGACTCGGATGTTGTCGAGCACCATCGCCCCCGTCACCAGAAGGCCGTTCATGACCAGAGGCGGCGATGTGACGCCGTATTCGCCGGGCATGCGATTGCCGATTCCGGCGCTCAAGTCGATGCTTCCAGCCTCGCCGAAGTCGGCACACGGGCGCCCCGTGGTCGCGTCCAGGGCGATCATGCGCGCATCGACCGTGCCCATGAAGATGCGCTCGCGACATATGGCATTTGGCGCAGCGTGCTCGTCCACCCAATGCGAGACCCCGCGGCACGCCAGGATGAACATGCCCTCGGTATCGGCTTCCGCATCGAAGACCCAGCGCTCCTCGCCCGTCTCCGCATCCAACGCGATGGCCTTGTTGCGTGGCGTACACAGATACATCGTGTCGCCCAGGACGATGGGCGTGTTCTGGAAGCTCGTCCCAGCGAGCGTCTCTTCACCCGAGTCGAAGTCACCCGTGTGATACGTCCAGGCAATCTCGAGGGCGGCGACGTTCTCCGGCGTGATCTGGGTGAGCACCGAGTAGCGCGTGCCGTGAATATCGGCACCGTAGGCCCGCCAATTCGCCACCGGGCCCGCGTGGTCGATGACCACGTTCTCCGAGCAGCCGCAAAGAGCGAGCACGAATGTGGCGACACAGCCCAGGCAGGTGGCCGCTCCCTTTGCTTCAGCTCCTCGTCGGCGCATCCTCTGACCCCTCTCGTGCTCCATCGGCCTGCTCGATGTACCCATTACGCAGTACTAAAGAAGGCCTCCAGCTTGGTTCAACAGGAGCCGCTCCATCCGTGCACGCGCGACGCCCGCAACGATAGCTCGGGGATGGCAGCAACAAGAGCGACCCGCACGGCCCGCGGCGTGGCTTCAGCGATTCGGGCGTGCCGGGGGGGCGTCTACCAGCGGATGCGTGTCGCCAGACCGCCGCCGGCCACGCTCTCGCTGCGCCGTGGGGCACGGCCGTTCCAATCGGCGAAGAACTCGCGGAGCCACGCCCGCCAATGCGTGAACGAGTGCGAGATCTGCCACTGCTGCCGGCGGACGGCTCGCAGCTCGCGACCCTCACTGTGCACCGCGAGGCCTTCGAGCAGGCGGAGCGCGCGGCCGGCCTGATCGCTCTGGGCATAGAGGCGGGCGAGGTCCATGACGACTTCGTGTTCCCAGGGATCGATCTCACGTACGAGCTCGAGAAGCGCAATCGCCTGTGCGAACTCGAATCGGGAGCGGAAATGGCGCCGCCCTTCCAGGAGCGTGAGCTCTGCGTCCTCCTCGCGGCCGAGCTTGCGCTCGATCTCGGCGCTGATGCGCCAGGCCTCGAACTCGAAGGGAAGACAGCGAGTCGCCTCGCGGAAGATCGTCAGGCTGCGGGTGTGGTGGCCCTCGCGCAGCAGCCGGCGCCCCGCGGATCGGAAGAGCGACCATGCCTCGAAGCGCTGCCCGTCCGTGGCCAGCAGCTCGGCGAGTCGGAACGTGACATCGACGTCTCTCGGATCGGGCTCGAGGACCAGGCGGAGCAGCGCGATGGCACGTCGGATCTTGCCGCGTGAGCGCGCACAATTCGCCTCGTCGAGCAGGTGCTTGCGGTCGGTTCGAAGCTGTTCGGTGATGGAGAGCAGGGGGGCCTCCGCTTGGGAGTGGCTCCTGCTCCGGATCGGTGACAGCGGGCTGCGAACCGGTGACGGGCGACACACGCGCAATCGACGGCCCCGAACCAGGTCATCCCGTGCGCATGATCTGCCGACCTGCTGCACGCCTCGTTCATGCGGGTCGTCTACCAAGCGGAGGCGCAACGCATCGGCGATGCTGAAGGGGCGTGCGGTTCGCATCGAAAGCCGAGGTCGGTGGGCTCCCCCCTTACACGGTCTGGAAATCGCCCCCGCCGAGCTTGATCCGCAGCGTGCAGGAGTAGTCGGGCAGATGGGGCTCGAAATGCATATGTGCCGGGGTATCGACGTTGAAGATCTGCTCGCAGGCGCCCTTGCAAGTCTGTACACAGGCCTGGTCCTGCGTCTTGCCGTCGCCCGGCGCCGTGTGCATATAGCAGCGGGGAATGAACATGGTCAGCTCGCCATGGTCGCCCATTTTCGTCTCCACCGGACCCACCATGAAACCGGCTGGATTCATATGGTCCATCAGCCAGCGTCCTAGCCGCCCGGCCACGGCGCTCTCCAGCCCGCGGGCGGCGATGCGTGCGAATGCGGAAGGCTTCTCGTCTGGGGCGTGAACGACCGCGTGGGCAGCGGCGCCCGTTCGCGTCGACTTCTCGAGCGAGGGCAGGAATACATCTTGCGCCACTTGTCGCGAGGCGACTCGAGAAGACGCACGGGCTCGCGCAGCGCACAGATCTGCTGATACGCATCGTCCACCTTGTCGACGTCTTCGGAGACGAGCCGCAGGATGGGCATATAGGTCTTGGGGATCACGTCGCCGACGCGGCCCATCATGATCTTCACCATCAGGTAGTCGAGCCAGGCCTGGAGGCTCCAACGCTCGAAGCCCTTGCCGTACTCGTCCGTTGCGGTCGCCATCTTCGCTCCCCCGTGGTTCGGTCGCCGCACGCGGCGTGCACCATTGTAGCTTGTGCTTCGCAGCGGCCGGGGCGCGCGGATCCCTTTGTCCCACAGGCACTGTGATGTGTCGAATCCGCGGCTGGAAGGCTCACGGCTGTGCCACCGGGCTCAAGGCTGTTCTACCGGGCTCAAGGCTGTTCTACCGGGCTCAAGGCTGTTCTACCGGGCTCAAGGCTGTCCAGTCACATCCCCCTGCCAGCGCTCGTAGAGCTCCGCCACCACGTCGTCGATGTTGGGGCGATGGGTCTCGACGTCGACGACGCGCCCCTGCGCGTCGGCCTGGGCGACCAGGTCGGTCAATGCCACCTCGGCGCCGTCGAAGACGTACTCGTGCCGCATCCCCTCGGAGGCACGGTGTTCGGCGCCGCGTAGCACGGGTGCGGAGCCGTCCTCCATCTCGATCCGCAGCACCCGATGCCGCATCACATCGCCGCGAAGCGCCGCGAAGTCGCCGTCGAAGGCGATCTCCCCCTGGTGCAGCATCACGATCCGGCCGGCGAGCTGCTCGAGCTCCGCCATGTCGTGGCTGGTGACGAGAACCGTGGTGCCGAGCTGGGCATTCTGCTCCTGCAGGAAGGAGAGGATCCGCCGCCGGGCCAGCACATCCAGGCCGAGCGAGGGCTCGTCGAGCAGCAGGAGCTCGGGCTCGTGCAGCAATGCCAACGCGAGATCCACACGCATTCGCTGACCCAGAGAGAGCTCGCGCGCGGTGGTCCCCATCAGCGGAGCGAGGTCGAGCAGGTCGCAGACCGTATCGCGCATGCGTAGGTAGCGATCGCCGGGGATGTCCCAGACCACCTTCTTCCACTCGAAGCTGGCCGAGACGGGATGGTCCCAGTAGAGCTCCGTGCGCTGGCCGAAAACGACCCCAATGCGTGCCACATAGCGGAGGCGGTCGCGGCTGGGATCCATGCCCAGACAGCGAACCTCACCCGCATCGGCAACGAGAAGGCTGGAAAGCAGTTTGATCGTGGTGCTCTTGCCGGCGCCGTTCGGCCCCGCGTATGCGACGATCTCACCGCGCCGCACACTCAGGTCGATGCCGCGCAGTGCCTCGATCCACGTCACCTTCGGATGCAGCAGACTCCCGGCCAGCTCGCGCAATGTGCCAGCCCGCTGGCGCTGCATGAACCGCTTATGCACGCCACGCAGCTCAACGGCGATGTCCGTGGGCGAGGTATCGAGTCGATCCGGTCCGGCCATAGTGGTGTAGTCCTCTGTTGAAGATCCAGCCAGCAATCCCAGCGAGCACGCACGCCAGCAAGGGCGTGAGCCATGGGGTGATGGGGCTCTGGTCGAGTCCCAGCAGCGCACGCGACGGCAGCCAGGCCACGAGCCCGACGGGAAGCACGCTCAGCAGCGTGACGATGAGGGGCGCGGACAGACCATCCAATGGGAATCCGCGCAGCTGGTCGACCATCGCCATCGTGGACGAGTTGATCTCCTCCGCGGCGCGCGGCGCCACGAAGGCCAGGCTGCCCCACGCGTACGAGAACGCAATCACCACCGCCACGGAGGCAACCAGGTTCAGCGCGAAGAACGCCCAGTTGGGCGAGACGGCTGGACCGATCGCGCTCGCCAGCACGATCCCACCGGCCACCACCATGCCCGACCCGGTGAGCGGCGAGAAGCCTTCGGTGAGTACGATCATCCAGAGCGGGCGGGGCTGCAGCAGCATATGATCGAGCTGACCGCGCCCGATGCGGCGGCTGATGTGGGAGACGTTCCAGCCGAACAAGCACTCCACCAGGCCGCGCACGATGAGCGAGTACCCAAGCAGAAAGAATACCTGCCCCTTCGACCAGCCCCCGATGCCGTCGAAGCGCTCGGCCAATAGCCAGGTCGATATGACCACACTGGTGCCGACAATGAAGTCCGCCAGGTACCACATGAAGGCGGTGCTTCCGGCGCGCCCGATCCACAGCACATCCATCCGCGCATAGAGGGCCCAGAGTCGACACAGATCGATCGACACGCGGCCGACGCCGCGCCCAGGGCCCGCGTCAACCGCCATAGCCCACTACCTTTTCGCGGTTTGCATTCCAGAGCGCGATGGCGATCGGCCAGAGTACGATCGCCCACACGAACTGAAGTCCGAGTAGCCGCAGCGCCTCGCCTGCGCCCGTATGGATGGCGAGCGGCGCCCAGGCCATGGAGGCAAAGGGCAGCCAGGCGAAGATCTCGCCAAGTCCCCACGGCAGGAGATTGAGCGGGATCATTGCGCCGCTGAGCAGAATCGAGAGTGCCCGGCGCACCCACTCGACCAGCCAGACGGGCTGGTCGCTCGCCAGCGTCAATGCCCCGGTGATGAACTCCAGCGCGAGGCCCACGCTCACGGCCAGTGCAAGACTGAGCACGAAGAGCGCACCCGCCTCGGCACTGACCGGCGCCACACGAATACCGAGCAGCTTGGCGACACCAATGAGTGGCAACGAGAAGAGCACCAGATCGAGGACCCAGCGCCCGCTGCTCTCGGCCAACACCTGCCACACCAGCCCGATCGGCCTCAGGAAGTAGTGGACCAGCGTCCCCTGCCAGAAGGCCTCGGCGAGGCTCGTCCGCACCACGACGAGCTGAACGAAGGCCTCGCTGATCACCGTGTATGTCATCAGGGTCGCGAGCGAGAGCGGCGACGCCCCGGGATTGGCCTCCAGTACTGTGCGCCAGATCGAGAGCAGCACGGCGACCCGGAGTGCCCGCAGCAGGTAATCGACAACGAAGAAGGGGCTATCGCCGACGTAGCCGGTGGCCGTGAGTCGAGCGGTGATCCACCACTGGCGAAGCTTGAGGCCGAGCACCTGGATCCCCCGGTTGGGAGCTTCGCGAAAGCAT
>JAFDDH010000208.1 GCA_019310975.1 Deltaproteobacteria bacterium
AGGCATTCGGCATGCAGGCGCACATCCTATCGGCGCCCGACGGCTCTCCCGTGGTGGTGCCCCACGTCTGACCCCGCCAGTGGGTGCCGCGACCTCGGGGCAGCGGGCTGCTAACGTTGCCCCCCGCCCGGGCGGACGCGCTCGCGCGGGCCACGCATGCAGGGAGAGCGGGTCCCGGAGGACGACGACGGGTCATGAGCGAAGTCACCATCACGGGCACATACGCGCGAGAGATCCTGGACTCGCGTGGCAATCCGACCGTGGAGGTCGACGTGACTACGTCGACGGGACACCGCGGGCGCGCCGCGGTGCCGTCGGGTGCGTCGACGGGCTCGCGCGAAGCGCTCGAGCTACGTGACAGAGAGGTCGACCGCTATCGGGGCAAGGGTGTCCAGAAGGCAGTCGACTTCGTGAACGGCGAGATCGCCAAGAGCGTCATGGGTGCGCGACTCGCCGGGCTGGACGAGCAGACCGCGCTCGACAACCGATTGATCGAGCTCGACGGGACCGAGACCAAATCGCGGCTGGGTGCCAATGCGCTGCTCGGTGTTTCGCTGGCGGCCGCGCACGCCGCCGCGGCGGCCCGCGACGAGCCCCTCTATCGCTTCCTCGGCGGCGAAGACGCTCACCTCCTGCCGGTGCCAATGATGAACGTGCTCAACGGTGGCGCACACGCGGACAACAATGTCGACGTGCAGGAATTCATGCTCTTCCCACTCGGCGCGCCGACCTTCAAGGAGGCGCTACGCTGGGGGGCGGAGATCTTCCACACTTTGCGCGACGTGCTCTCGGAGAAGGGCTACTCGACGGCGGTGGGCGACGAGGGAGGCTTTGCACCCAATCTCGCAAGCAACGACGAGGCCGTCGAGCTGATCCTCTTTGCCATCGAGAAGGCGGGCTATCGGCCGGGCGAGCAGGTCGCATTGGCGCTCGATCCCGCCGCGACGGAGTTCTTCTTCGAGGGTCGCTACGTGCTGGCCGGCGAGGACCGCCGCCTCGACTCCGATGAGATGATCGAATACTGGCGGAACTGGGTGGACCGCTACCCGATCGTGTCCATCGAGGACGGCCTCGCAGAGGGCGATTGGGCCGGCTGGAGTCGCTTCACGGCAGCGATCGGCGACCGACTGCAGATCGTGGGCGATGACATCTTCGTCACCAATCCGACAATCTTGCGCCGGGGTATCGACGAGAAGGCGGCGAATGCGATTCTCATCAAGGTGAATCAGATCGGCACGCTGACCGAGACCCTCGAGACAATAAGAATCGCCCAGGCCGTAGGCTTCGGCACTGTTGTCTCGCACCGGTCCGGCGAGACCGAGGACACCACGATCGCGGATCTCGCAGTGGCGACGGGTGCCGGGCAGATCAAGACCGGCTCGCTCTGCCGCACCGATCGCATCTGCAAATACAACCAGCTGCTGCGCATCGAGGCGGAGCTCGCGGAGCGCGCCGAGTATGCGGGCGCGACGCGGCTGGCGGCGGTGGCTGGCCGATGAAGGGGATGAAGGCGACGGGCGCAGTCGCCGTGATCGGGCTTCTGTGTTCTGTCGCTTCACCCGTGCACCCCGTCGTGCCGAGTGCGGATCGCGTCGAGGCAGCGGTGGCCGAGACCAACGTGGCGGCGGGTCGCGAGCAGGCCATCAAGCTGGAGATGAGTCTTCAGATCGGTGAGCGACCGGGCGTCGCATCGGCGGAGCTCATCAGTCACCCGACGGGACTCGCACGCCTCGAGCTGCGCGGCTCGGGCAATCTCGTCGAACGACATCTGCTGCAGGGCAGCGAGCTCAGCGCGGTCCGCAATGGCCGTCCGCTCGAGGAGCCGCGCACGTTCTTGCCGCCCTTCTTCGTACTGCAATCCGACACCGCAACAACACTGCGCGCGGCCCTCGAGAGCTTTGCGGTGCAGGTGGACTTCGTCGGACTGGCGGAGTGCGGGGAGAACGACTGCCTGGTGGTCGGAGATCCGGAGCGCGCCGTGCCCCGACCCGAGCTGCCGCCGCTGGCGGGGCTCGGGGCCTACGAGTCCGAGCAGGACGCGGAGGCCGAAGAGACCGGGCTGATCCGGCAGGAACCGAACGCGGGCAAGGCCCCCTCCGATCGGGGCGAAGACGACGCGGAGCGCTCGCCGGTGGCGAAGCTCTGGGTCGATGCCCGCAGTTTCGAGGTGCGCGGCATGGATTTCCTGAACGGCGTGCGGGTGCGGCTCGGACCCGCGGCCAGCTTCGACAACCTGAGCGTGCCGGCCTGGATCCTGATCGAGGAGATCGGCAAGGCACCCGCGCGCTTCGACGTCCTGCGTGCCAGCCAGGTCAATGCGCCCGCCTCGGCGTTCTCCCGGGATTGGCTGATGGCCCCGATCGAGCCCGACGCGACCTCGGGCCCGTTGGACCCGGCCGAGTAGCCCCCGCCGCCTCGGCCACAGCTGTTCGTCTTCCGCTGCGGGTCGATTCCCACGCACGCACATAAATCGCGCGGGATCCCAATTCAGGGCTAATGGATCCCGGGACAGATCCCGAAGAGAACGCTCAGGAGCGCGCAACCATTCGCGACCCCTTGAAAAGTTCGAGTGGGGACAGTGTTGCGACGCAGGGTCCGAAGCACGGCGGGTCGCAGCGGAAGGCGTGGGTGGCGTCTTGCCGGCCGAGGTTCCCGTCCGGGGGAAAAATGAGCAACCAGCAGAGACTCAACATCCTCGTGGTCGAGCCGGACGAGGCCACCACCGCGCAGCTGAAGGAGGTTCTGACCCGCGACGGCTACGTGGTGCAGCCTCTATCGGATCCGCGTCAGGCCGTCGAGGAGGTGCGAAACAACCGCTACCAGCTCGTCATCCTCGACGTCTCGCCCGGCAACATGGCGGGCATCGAAGCTCTGCAGGCGATCCGTGCCGTGGACGATGACCTCTGCGTGATCGCCACGACCGAGCTCGCGTCGGTCGAGATGGCCGTGGCGACCATGAAACATCAGGCCTTCCACTATCTCCAGAAGCCACTGGACGAGGAGGAGCTGCGCGCTGTCCTCAAGGAGGCCATCAAGGCCAAGGGGCTGCTGGTGGATCTCGAGACGCGGCTGAACATCGAGGTGGGTCGCCGCATCCGTGAGCGGCGCCACTCGCGACCCCTGACGCTGAAGCAGCTCGCCAACCGCACCGGCCTCTCGGTCAGCCTCATCTCTCAGATCGAGCTCGGCAAGAGTGCGGCGTCGATGTCGACGCTCCACAAGCTCGCCGCCGCGCTCGGTGTGAAGATGACCTACTTCTTCGAGACGGTCTGACCGGTCGGTGGGTCGGCGGGCCGATGGTCGACCGACCGACCCCCCGGCTCCGATTGCGGGCGCTTGCTCTCAGGTCTTGACGCTGAGCACTGGACACGGCGCCTTCTGGACGACGCGCTCCGCGATGCTGCCGAGCAGCAGGTGCTTGAGCCCGGTGCGACCGCGTGTGCCGATCACGATCAGGTCGGCGTGTTGGCGCTCGACCTCTTCCTCGATCACGGTGGCGGGGTAGCCCTCACGGGCAATCTCGCTCACCGCCAGGCCGCGCGTTCGCAGCCGATCCCCGTAGGCGGTCAGGGAACGCTTGGCGTCGTCCTTGACGCTGCTCCAGAAGTCGGCGGGCAGGTAGGCGCCCTCCACCTGCTGGAACTCGACGGGCAGGTGATAGACGTGGAGCAGGATGATCTCGCTCTCGTGCTCCTCGGCGAGGTGTGCCGCCCACTCGATGACGGCGTCCGCGTGCTCCGAGAAGTCGATGGGAACCAGGATGCGCTCGAGCTGGATCTCCATACCCGAAAGCGTGGCGACTCGGTGGCCGCAAGTCCAGCCCGAAGTGGCCGCCGCCCGGCCCGGCACGTGGGCTCGCTTGACGCTGCTGGGGGCGGGTCCTAAGGTCCGTCGTCCGATTTCTGCGTCGGCGAGGCGCCCAATCGCCCGCCGTGCAAGCAGTTTTGTGGGGCCGTAGCTCAGCTGGGAGAGCGTCGCGTTCGCAACGCGAAGGTCGGCGGTTCGAGCCCGCTCGGCTCCACCACTTCACCCGTATCAACTACCCAGAATGACACGGGAATTCATCTACCCACCGGCACGCGCAGCATCAGCCGAGGACCGCGACGCCCCTCCAGAGCACGGTGCCGGAGTCGGGCCCGGGGCACTGCGCCCTGGGACTTTCCGGCTGCGCCTCTAGGTCTGGTCGGCTAGCCCGGCGGCCTCCTGCGTGGAGCGCACCTTCAACGGGTGAAGCTGCGGGGCATACCACCATCGGGTGAGACGGACCGAGATGTGTCGGGGGTCGCCAGGTGGCCCGCGAGGGCGGCCTGGCGGACTGGGGAAGCTGTACTCGCCGGTGTGTATCCGGCGGGTGCGGGGATCTGCTCAGCCGACGATCGCAGGCTTGTGTGGACGCGTTCACCCGAGCGCGGAGCCAACTCGGGCGGGCATTCCCCGAGGCGTTTCCCCCACATATAAAGTGAGATCGCGGGCGTGTCGACGAACAAGGTGTCGATCGGACGGCGACGAGCATTGGCAGAAGCCGGACTTCTCTCAGGGTCGTCGTTCGAAGAATGGAGACCAGGTCATGAGAACCTGCCCTGACCGGAAGGGAAGTCGGCTGGATGCGCCGACCACGAGTCTGCCGATGGGACCGCCTGCTTCAAGAGAAGCAGGATTCTCGAGCGGATCGGACGATTCTCGTGAGCTCTGCGGTGGAGCGACCTGGAGCACCGACAGCGCGACTTAGTTCTGCCGACCGAAGGGTGAACGGCAGACCGATCCATCGCGATCGGTCGAGGCCAGGGAGCAACATCGAATGCGAATGAAGAGCCGACTCGCGAGGGCGCTTTGTGCTCTTGTCTCGACACTACTGCTGAGTCTTGGAATCGCGGGCTGCAGCGACGAAGTGGTCAAGAGTGGAAGCTCGGGCCCGCTCGCGGTCGTGGTCGACGCTGACATCGACGCGGGCAACTTCTTCAATTGTGTAGTCGACGACGACAGCGTGACCTGCTGGGGTGATGATGCGAATGGCGAGACGACAGTTCCCGCCCTGGTCAACCCACGCGCCGTAGGGACGGGCGGCCGGCACGGCTGCGCGATTGACGACAACGGCGTGGCCTGCTGGGGCGACAATCAGTACGGCCAGTCGACGGTTCCCGCTGGCCTGACCGATCCCATCGCCATCGCGGCGGGCAACTCGCACACTTGCGCGATCGACGACAACGGCGTGACATGTTGGGGTCGTGATAGCGCTGGCCAGTCGACCGTTCCCGCCGGTCTGGTCAACCCCAGCGCCGTCAGCGCGGCCAGTGGCAGCCACACTTGCGCAATCGACGACAACGGCGTGATATGTTGGGGTTTCAATGGCTCTGGCCAGTCGACGGTTCCCGCCGGTCTGGTCAACCCCCGCGCCATCGCGACGGGTCTCTCGCACACCTGCGCGATCGACGACAACGGCGTGACATGTTGGGGTTTTGATATCGCCGGCCAGTCGACGGTTCCCGCTGGCCTGAGCAATCCCATCGCCATCGCGGCGGGCAACTTTCACACTTGCGCGATCGACGACAACGGCGTGACGTGTTGGGGTCGTAATCGCTCTGGCCAGTCGACCGTTCCCGGTGGTCTTCTCAACCCCCGAAGGATCGCTGCGGGCAATATGCATACCTGCGTGATCGACGACGACGGCGTGGCCTGCTGGGGCTCGAATCTGTTCGACCAATCAACCCCTCCACCGGGGCTGTGATCAGACCCATTGCTGAATTGCTGCTCGCTCTCGGCATGAGCGGATTCCGTTCGGGGCCTCGCAGGCAGCCTGGCTCACACTGCGTGGTCGGCCACATCCTGTGCTGAGGCAGCGTGCTCACTTCCAGCACTCGCCAACCCGGCCAGGTTGGCGAAGAACTCTGCTGGTGACCGCGGCGGGCCGCCGCTAGCGCCCGCCCAATGCCACACCGAGCGAGAGACCCGCTCCGACCAGCAGCGCCCCGTCGACCACCACCAGCCCGTAGCGCTCGCTGGTCCGAAATCCAAGCAGACTCAGTGCCTCGAAGAGCGGAATCGGGATCAGGGCCCAGGTGCGGCGATCCAGCAGGCAGAAGAGCGTGCCGGCGATGGCGAGTGCGCGCGCGATGGCGAGATCGCGCTGCCGAGCCCTTGTGAGGCTGTGCTCGCGAAGGTCCGAGGCCAGCAGGTTGGCTGCGATCGTCACCCCGAGCGCTGCCAGCACGGCGGCCAGCGGACGAAGTGCGGCGCCGCCCCCGGCTACCACGGGCAGCCCGACCACCACACCCAGCCAGGCGGCCGCGACGTAGAGGACCTTCCACGGCGCGCGGCCCTTCAGCCTGCGGTGCCACAGGCCCAGTGTCAGCACCCCGGCGCAGAGCGCCCACACGCCGGGTGGCATGCGCAGTGCCAGCGGGACGCATGCCGCGGCTCCGGCGACCGTGGCCGCCAGCACGTACCTGCGGTGCGTCTGTACGAAGTGAGTCCGACCCGGCGCGGTCTCGCGGTCTCGCTCCAGGTCGCGCAGGCGGTCGACGCTGTAGATCACGAGCGTGCCGGCCGCGGCCAGCCCGGCCACCGTGGCCAGCGCCCCACTCTGGCTGTCTGGCACCAACACCGTGCCGGTGGCCGCCGCCAGGGCGGCGGCCACGACGGCGGGCAGCGCCCCCGAGAAGGCGACGACGTCGAGCAGCCGGGAGTGGGCGTCGCTCTGCAAGCTCTGCAAGAAGGCCCCCGAAGACAACCATCCCCCGCCGCGGGCGAGCGCGGTCGGCCGGGCGGGAAGCTACCGAATCCGGGCATCTGGATGCCCACGGCACTCTGGGCCGGACCCCGACTCGCGCTACTTT
>JAFDDH010000209.1 GCA_019310975.1 Deltaproteobacteria bacterium
TCCGCACTGGACGCCCTTCCTGGAGGAGCTGTCGCAGACGCGTCGGGTCGTGGTGCCGAGTCTGCCCGGTTTCCCGGGCGCCGACCAACAACACCGACAGCTCGACGGTCACCTCATGTGGATTGCGAGCACTCTCGATCTGATCGAGGCCGCTGGACTCGCCGGGGCCGATCTCGCCGCCGCTTCCGTTGGCGCGATGCTGGCCGCCGACGCCGTGGCACTCGCTCCGGGATTGGTGCGCCGCCTGGTGCTGACAGCGCCCTATGGCCTGTACGACAACGACGATCCGACGAGCGATGTCTTTGCCACCACACCCGAGGAAACGACCCTGCTTCAGACGGCTCAGCCCGAGCTCTTCGCCAAGGCCTTCGAGTCGCCGGAAGATCCGGAGCAGAGCGCCGAGTTCCAGCTCCGCCAGTACCGAGCGACGGAAGCCGCGGCACGGATTCTCTGGCCCTTCGGAGACCAGGGACTGGCGACGCGCTTGCACCGCATTCGCGTGCCGGTGCTCCTGCTCTGGGGCGCCGAGGACCGCATCGTGCCTTCGAGCTATGCCAAGCGCTTTGCGACGGGCTTGGCTGGGCCTTCGGAGACGCATATCGTCGCGGGGGCGGGCCACCAGCTTTGGATCGATGACCCGGCCGCGTCGGCGCGGGCCATCGCGAAGTTCCTGGCGGCCTGAAGCCAGCGCGAGACAAGGCGGAGGGAAGTGCAATGAGGTATTGGCTCACGCTGGTGCAGGTGCCGGAGAGCGACCAGCTGGTCGACATCGCGCGTTTCGCAGAGCAGGTGGGCTTCCACGGGATCAGCGTGGCCGACCACCTCGTGATGCCGACGCAGATCGAGAGCCGCTATCCGTACACGGAAGAAGGCGAGATCTTCTGGCCGCTCGACGCTCCCTGGCCCGATCCCTGGGTGACCCTGGGCGCGATGGCCTCCGTGACGCAGGAGCTCGGCCTGGCGACCAACATCTACCTGGCCGCCCTGCGCGACCCCTTCACAGCGGCCAAGGCCGCTGCCACCGCCGCCGTACTGTCGGCAAACCGGATCGTGTGTGGTGTCTCCGCCGGCTGGATCGCCGAAGAGTACGCGCTGGCCGGCATCGACTTCGCGAGCCGCGGCCGCCGCCTCGACGAGCAGATCGAGGTGATGCGCAAGCTGTGGACCGGACGTGAAATCGAACATCACGGAGAGTTCTTCGACATCGAGCACGCGATTCTGTGTCCGGGCCCCAGCGAGCCGATCCCCATCTGGGTGGGCGGCGCCAGTCCGCCGGCCTTGCGGCGGGCGGCGCGTCACGACGGTTGGTTCGGCATCCCGAGCACAGTGGAGCAGATGCAGCCCTACCTGCAGACGCTCCGGCGCGAGCGCGAGGCAGCCGGCCTGTCCTGGGAGGACTTCGAGGTCTCGATCTCGTTGGCCGAACCCCAGACGCCCGAAAATACGGCCGAGCTCGAAGCGATGGGCGTCGGCAGTCTGTGCGTGATCGCACCCTGGGTGCCGTCGCCGTGGGGCTCCACATCGTGGTTCGACGAGAAGGCCGACCCGGGAAAGCTCGACTCCAAGCAATTCGCGATGGAGCGCTTCGCCGAGGCAGTCGTCCACAAGTTCGGCTGAGCCCGTCGCAGCCTCGAGTTCCGATTCCCAGATGGCCGAACACACCCACAGCCTGACCAGCACCGTTGGCGCGGACATCGTCTGGAGCTTCGTCAGCGACATGGATCGCTGGGCGCCCTTGTTGTTGGGCTACCAGAAACACGACAAGCGAAGCGACCGCGAGTCGATCTGGACCATCAAGGGCGATGTGGGCTCGCTGACCCGCATCGTCGACTTCCGCGTGCTGATCACGGAATGGATCGAGCCCGAGCGAGTGAGCTTCACACTCGAGGGGATCGGCGAGCCGATGCGGGGCGGCGGCTCATTCCGGCTCGAAGCGCTCGACCCCGAACAGGCGGCGACCCAGGCGCCTGCTGCCGAGGAGCCCGCCGTGGGATTGCTCGTCCGGCTCTGGGCTGCACTCGTGCGCCGGGTGCTGGGCCGGGGGAGCGATGCGCGGCGCGCTCACAGCGCGGCGCGGGCCGAACCCGCAGCGGTGCGGTTGACTTTTCGCCTGAGCCTGACGCCCGAGGGCACCATGGCGCCCATGATCAACGCCATGATCAAACCCGTCATGGTGGCCACGGCCGAGGATCTCGCCCAGCGCATCGTCGCGCATCTCGAGGATCGCTAGTCGAGGCGTTCATCGATCTCGAGCGATTTGTCTCCTCGATCCGGGATAGACAATAAAATGGGGTTCGCGAAGCATCTCGCGAACGTGCGAGATGCGGTCGCGGTTCTTGTTTCTTTCGTGGTCTGCGGACTGCTGGCCTTGATTCTCTCGCGAGCGTGGTGATTCCGACATCACCGACAGCTTGCGAGCTCGCTTGACGAGCGCCGCCGTGCTCGGCTCGTCGCGGGCCAGTTCTTCCTCAAAGGCTTCATCACAGAGCGTTGCCATACTCTGCCAACGGGAAGAGCGCGCCCTATTCGGCCTCGAGGCCTATTCGACCCCCGCCAGCAGCACCTGGATCAGCTCCACGCGCGTGCCCCCAGGATCCGCTACGAACGCGATCTTGAACGCGATCCCGGCTGCCTCGCTCGTTCGGGGCTCGACGAGCACCTCGTGCCCCGCGTCTCGAACGCGAGCCATCACCGCGTCCAGGTCGCGCACGCGAAACGCGATTCGACTGAGGGCATCGGACACGTAGGGCTCCTCGCGCGACGCGACCCAGTTGAGCACGAGCGACGCTCCGGGCGAGCTTGTCTCGCCCGTCGAGTTCAGCGTGACCTCCCGGTGCTCGCTGCCTTCCTCGCCGATTCGCAACGTGGGCTTCAAGCCCAGAATCTCCACGTAGAACGCTTCGCTGGCCGTAAAGTCGAGCACGTTGATCGCCGGAAACATGACAGCCGACTCGGGCACGGCTTGCGCCGCGCTCTGCATGTCCGCTCCGGACGCCTCCTCCATCCCGGCATTCGGCGTCGCCGGGCATCCAGCCATCGCCGAGATCAGGACCGCCCCGGCCAGCCATACAATCGAGATCCTCGTCGTCATGTGCTTCTCCCCGTCGTTCGTTGGCTTGTGCGCTTCCATTATTGCGCGCAGTGCCTCTCATCCATAGGCACTAGAGCCCATTCGAGGGGCGAGCGCCAGACCCGAGCAGCGGAATGCCGCACTTGGCCCATGGGACAGACAGTGCATTTCGCGAGCGCCGATAAGTATCAGTATGCCAAATAGCTCGAAATTGCGGGTGATTTGTCCCGATCCGGGCGGCGTCGGCGCTCTCGTTCCGAGTCGGTGAGCCCTCTTCAGGCGGCGTCGTAGATCGACGGTGCGGCTGCGACCGGGCGGGCCTCGGGGTAGACGGCTGCGAGCGCCTCCTGGAACGCCGGATCCTCGAGCCGCTCGAGGTCGAAGCGAAGCTTCTCGTCGCGGCTCGCGAGGTCTCGGTCGAAGACCCGCGCCACCTCCTCGAGGGTGAGCGTGTCGTCGGCTACGGCGCGCCGCTCTTCCTCGGTCCCGTATACGTCGGCCTTCCACAACACGCTCACCCGATAGCGCGCGAGCGGCGCCCGGAAGACCTCCGCCCCGCGGTCGACGACCGCCCAGTCGCCACTGCCGTCGCCGGTCGGCGCGAGCTCTGCGCGTTGCGTGACGAGGTGCGTCCCCTGGTCGAAGGGCCCCATGCGCTCGACCTGATGGAACATGTGGTGGTTGTCGCCGAGCAGGGTCGTGTTCGCCATGGCGCCGACGTGCCGGTGGGGCGGCTTGTCCGGGCCGTCGGCCCAGAACAGCAGCCCACCCTCCTCGACGTCGTTGAGCCACCAGATCGCGGTTGCCTGGACGATCTCCCAGCGCCGGAAGAGCTCCGACCACAGCATCGTACGCAGCAGCCACATCGGCGTGTTCTTGCGCTCGCGACCGCGGAACTTCGGGTTGTCCGTATGGGCGGGGCCGGCCTTGTCGATCCCGACCATCATGTTCACGTAGAGCGAGTGCGGAAGGATGACCTCGGCGTTGCAGAAGCGCCGAGCCGCCTCGTGGTAGCGCTCGTGTTGCTGGAAGAGATCGGAGCCCTCGACTGTGAGATCGGCGTGCACCCAGTCGTTCTGGAACCACATGGAGCTGGTCGCGACGTCCTCATCGGCGCCCGGGCGGTACCAGCCGCCGAGCGGCGTGTAGGGCGCATTGCGCTCGAGCAACGCCACGACATCGGCGACGTCGGGGATCACATCGCGAAGCAGTACGGGCGGGTGGGCGTTGTGGACCATGATTCTCTCCTCTCGATGCGACCGCGCGCGGATCGGCCGCTACAGGCGGCGCAGCCGGCGGGCGTTGTCCGCAAAAATCCCCTCGCGGTCGCTCTCGCAGGGAGTATGAAATAGAAGCTGCGTATTCCGCACCACCGCCAAGTACTCTATCTGACAAGGAGGCTTCGGATAAGGCGCATTTGCCCCGTTACGGGGCTCGATCGGCAGCTGTGGTCCCCGAGGCGGACGACTCTGGCTCGCACAGCCCCCGCTAGGACCGTCTCTGCGTCGTCAGCCCTCCGAGGACATTCAGATCGTCGGGTGTTGCGAAAGTGAACGCGGGGTTCCCGGCTCGCAGCTCCTCTTCCGTGCCGTAGCCCCACAGCACACCCGCCGAATCGAGTCCGTTCCGTTGCGCCGCCGAAAGATCCACGTCACGGTCTCCGATCATCAGAGCACGGGTCGAGATGCGGCCCTCCTCGAGCAATCGGGCGATCTGCTCGTGCTTGTGGATGCCAACGTCGCCGCCGTCCACGAAATCGAATAGAAGATCGATCCTGAACATCCGGAGGATCTTCCCCGCATAGTCCGCGCGCTTGGACGTGCAGATCGCCATCACAGCCCCGGCGTCGTGAAGACCCTGCAGCACCTCGGCCATCCCCGGATAGAGCGTGTTCTCGGAGTACCCCACGTCGGAGAATCGTTCCCGGTAACGGGCGACCAGATCTGCCACGAGCTCCTTCGAATCCGTCCTCGCCAATCGGGCGAAGACGGCATCGATCGGAGGACCGATGCAAGTCGCCAGCTCCGACTCCGGGCGCTCTTCGAACCCGAATGACGCCAGAGCATGGTTGAGACACCGAGCGATGCCCACCAGCGGATCGCTGATCGTGCCGTCCAGATCGAAGAGAAGTGTGCTGTAGGTCATGACGCGCTATTTGGCTCCGACTGAACAGAAGACGGGTGCACGAGATCGGCCAGTCGCTCGACCGTGACGACTCCGGGCGGCATGTTCGGATCGATTCCGCGCGGTTGGAATGCAAACACCCTCATCCCCGCTGCCACACCGGCGCCAATGCCGGGTAGGTTGTTCTTGACCGCAGAGTACGCCTGCGGAGCCACGAGTACGACGCCTCCCCTCGAGAATGTCCAGCCAGAATGGGAGCAGACGCCCGGATCGAAGAATCTGGGGCGAGTGGGGGAGTACGTCTTGCGCTCCGATCCTATGGAAGGACAGACAGTGAATTTCGCGAGCCCCAAGAGGGACTGGGCTATGCGCGATCCCTTCGCGGCGGTGCCTGGAAATGCAGCTAACTCTTACACGCAAGAACATAGGAGGGGATCATGGGACGGCTCTTCCCGTATGGGACCTACCGGACATCGGTTCCCTCGCAGGTGGCACCGTGGAGAAGGACGACGACTCGACGGTCTTTACGTATCGGTGCAACGTGACCAGCTTCACCTCCAGCCCGTCCATCGACGACTCGAACGGCTATTGCATAGTCGGCGAAGGCAACGGCGTGGACTGGTACTGGGAGTTCAATGACGGCGTCAGCCCGACGAGCGGCGTCGTCACTGGTCCCGCGCCACCGGCGACCGCGGGCCAACTCCGCAGCGCCTTCCGCGACAGCATCAGTCTTGCATTCATCACGGACCTGGCTGCCACCAATGGCCCGGGCGTCGACTGCTTCACGCTGACCAGCCTCGTCGGCCCGTCCACCCTCTCGGTCGGACCGGTACCGGCCGGGCCCGCCAACTGCACCATTACCGGAAACCCATTCGGCTGCGCCGTCAACCCGACCATTTACGATCTCCAGTTCCTGCCCCCTTTCGGTGCCCACACTCACCCACACTGGGCTCGCCGCAATGACGCTTTTGCTGCTCGCCGCGGCGGTGGCGTTCCTCTCGAGGCAACGATCCGACTCGAACGGACGACCTGCTCATTACGAGTGAGAAGATCCGATCCGTGCATCAGTAATCGCCCTCTGATGGCGAGTTACCCTGTCGTCGCGCCCCCAGGCCGACGGGCCGGACGGCGGGCACCACACTCCTGCCGCATGTCTCCCCTGTTGACATGAGTGGAGGTGCAGCGTACCGGCCGTTGATCTCGACTTCGTCAAAACAATGGAAGGTTTTTTCGTTGCTGGGCACAAGCTGAACGCAGTGATGGCTTGGCCGGGTCATGATCAAGAGCCAGAGCGCCGAGAATACCTCGTCGCTGTTGCGGCAGACTCGTGGGGCCAAGGCGGGAAGGCAGCCTTCGAGCGGTTATCGAGACCAGTGCGACCGCGCAGCCAACCGACGTTCAGTCGGCCGTCGGTTGGCATTCCACCGGCTCCCAACAGACCCTCAGTTCATAGTCGGCCGACAGTCCGCTGATTCGCGTCGCCGCAGCGGGCGTTCACTGGATCGACGACCAGGGTCAATTTTCCGAGAACGCGTCCCGCCGTTAGTTTCTCGAGGGCTTCGGGAAGGTCTTCGAAGGCGACGAATTCGTCGATCGGAATTCGAATCTCGCCCTTGCGCCACCATTCGAGGAG
>JAFDDH010000210.1 GCA_019310975.1 Deltaproteobacteria bacterium
GCGAGTTGATCGACGACCTCCTGCTCGCCGCCCGGCGTCGGCCAACGCCGCCACTGGGCGCCATAGACGGGACCCAGTTCACCCTTCTCGTCGGCCCACTCGTCCCAGATCGAAACGCCGTTCTCCTGAAGTGGAGCGACGTTGGTCTGGCCGGCCACGAACCAGAGCAGCTCATGGATGACGCTCTTCATGTGCACGCGCTTGGTCGTGACGAGCGGGAAGCCCTCGCTCAGATCGAAGCGCAGTTGGTCGCCGAAGAGGCTGAGCGTCCCGGTGCCGGTGCGGTCGCCCTTTCGTGCCCCCTTGTCCAGCACGCGACCCAGTAGATCCAGATAGTTCTGCATGCGCCTCCACCATCCCTCGGCGGCCAGTCGACGCTGGGTGTCCACCGCCGGTCCCGAGTCGTGCATGTCCTGGGGAGGAAAGCCGCGAGTCTACCACGCATCTTGGGTCGGGCTCCTGGGTCTAGGTCTCCGTCTCGAGGAAATAGTTGAAGTCCTCGGACTCCCCGAGACCGCCGCCCACGCCTGCGAGCTTCTGCACGGCGCTGGCTGGGCGTCGCACGCGTCAGCGGAAGACGTTGCCCACGATCTCCACGCCCCCGACCCAGGTTCCGACCATGCTGCCGAGCGTGGTCAGGATGAAGACCAGCAGGATCTTGAGCAGCCGGTTGCGCCACCAGCCGCCGAGGGTGGCGATCTCTTCGCCAACGCTGCGGATCTCCTGCACGGTGGGCGGCATGAACCACGTCTGTACGAAGGCGGCCACGTAGCCGGCACCGATCACCGGCGTAAGGCTCGTGAAGGGTGCGGCGAAGAAGGCGGCGAGGGCCGTCAGCGGGTGGGCGAGGGCGACCAGGGCGGCGAGGCCGCTGGGAATCGCATTGGCGAGGAACCAGAAGAGGGCATTCTCGCTCGCCTCGCCGAATCCCTTCGACAAGCCGATGTAGCCGATGGAGCCGACGATGACGGCGGGGATCGCCCAGCCCACCCACCGCCACACCTTCGAGACCGGCGGAATCTCCTCGATCGGCGCGAGGTCGATCACCTTCCCGCTCTCGATGGCACGTGTCATACCGTCGAGGTGGCCGGCGCCCACGACGGCCACGATCTTGCGGCCCTCGGTATCGCGGATCTTCTGTGCCAGGTAGGCGTCACGCTCGTCGATCAGCGAGCGCTTGAGCTCGGGCATCGTTTCACCGAGCTCGTGCATCAGCTCCGAGAGCACGTCCTGGTCGCGGATGCGTTCGAGCTCTTCCTCGGAGATCTCCGGCGTCTCGATTGCACTGGCGAGGACGCCGGACGCGAGGTTCAGCTTCCGCCAGAGCGAGAGTGAGTGCCAGGCACGGCGCAGCGTGATGCGTACGTCGCGGTCGCAGAGCGAGATGGGGATGCCGTTCTCCTGTGCGACTTTTGTGGCCTCGAGTAGCTCGGCGCCCGGCGTGACACCCAGCTTCATGCCGAGGCGCTTCTGGTACGACGCGAGCAGAAGGTTCATGAGCAGCGTGGCGAGCTGCTTGTTACGGATGATGGCGCGCAGGTCCTGCGCCTCGAATTGCCGCTCCTGGGAGAGGGCGGCGTAGCGCTGGTCGTCGAGCTCAACGCAGACCGTGTCGGGTCTCTCGCGCTCGATCACCTCTCGCACGAGGTCGACGGAGCGCCGCGAGATGTGCGCCGTGCCCACCAGCACGAATTCGCGGCCGTCCTGGTGGACGATGTGCACGTCGCGCGGATAGCTCGACCCGGGCCCTCGCGAACCGGCCTCGATCCGGCTCTTGCCGATCTCTTCGCTCTTGCCGCCCGGATCGCTCACCACACTTCCGTCGTTTCACCCTTGGTACCGGAAGGATTCCCAATTCCGGTCTTCGTCGAGCGCGGTAGCGTCGCATAGTTCGCGTCGCTCCGCCCGATTCGGTGGGTGAGCGGTCGCAGACGCAGCGCCAGCAGTACGCCGGCCACCGACGCATAGACGAGCGGCTCGGCAAGATCGGCCTTCACCGACCATGCGAAGTGGACCGGGGCGCCAACGGCGGCCAGGTAGACGCCGCGGTGGAGCTTCGTCCAGCGTCGACCCAGGCGGCGCATCCAGCCTCGTGTCGAGGTGACAGCCAGCAGGGCCAGCAGCGCGAGCGTCGCGAAGCCCACCGTGATGTAGGGGCGCTTCTGCACGTCTTCGGCCAGCTCGCCGAAGCGAAAGTCGAGATCGAAGACGAGATAGGTGGCAAAATGCAGGCTCGCATAGGTGAATGCGAGCAGGCCAAGGGTGCGCCGATGCGGCTGAAGAGTCCGCCAGCCGAGGCCGCGACGAAGGGGTGTGACGGCAAGGCAGAGCAGCAGCATGCGCAGCGCCCACTTGCCGGTGTGATGCGTGATCCGCTCGACGGGCTCGGGACCGAGTCCGTCCAGGGCGAAGTCCCAGAGCAGTGCTAGGAGAGGTAGGAGCCCCAGCGCCCAGACGGAGACGCGTGCGGGGCGACCGGCGAGATTCACGTCAGAAGCTCTTTCGCAGATCCATGCCCCGGTAGAGGCCGGCGACCTGATCCGCGTAGCCGTTGAAGGGCAGGCTGGGCCGCTTGCGCCACTCGCCGATGCGCCGCTCGCGCGCCTGACTCCAGCGCGGATGGTCGACCTCGGGGTTCACGTTTGCGTAGAAGCCGTATTCGCGCGGAGCCGACTGGTTCCACGAGGTGTCCGGCTGCCTGCTCTGCAGGCGAATCCGGACGATCGATTTGATCCCCTTGAAGCCGTACTTCCAAGGCACCACGAGTCGGAGTGGAGCCCCGTTCTGTCCCGGCAGCGTCCGGCCGTACATCCCCACGGCGAGGATGCTGAGCGGGTGCATGGCCTCGTCGAGGCGCAGCCCCTCCTGGTAGGGCCAGTCCAGGATCGCACGTCGCTGGCCCGGCAGCTGCTCGGGGTCGAGCAGCGTTTCGAAGGCGACGAAGCGCGCTTTCGAGGTCGGTTCCACGCGACGTAGCACGTCGCCGAGAGGAATGCCGACCCATGGAATCACCATCGACCAGGCCTCGACGCAGCGCATGCGGTAGACGCGCTCCTCCAGCGCGTGTGCTGCAATCAGGTCCTCGAGCGCGATCCGCCCGGGCTTGCCCACCTCGCCCTCGACGACCACGGACCAGGGCTCTGTTCGCAGCTTGTGGGCGTTGCGTGCGGGATCGCCCTTGTCGGTGCCCAGCTCGTAGAAGTTGTTGTACGTGGTCGCATCTTCGTAGGAAGTGGGCCTCTCGTCCAGGCGGTACTCCGGCGGCGCGGGTCGGACGTCGCCGAGCGCGCGCACGGCGCGCGCACGCGGCGGTGTTTCCGCACCCGCTTGCTCATCGGCGAAGCACGCTGTCAATATGGGAGCGGAGACGGCCGCGCTGCCCGCCCCGAGCGCCGCGCTGCGGATGAAATCGCGTCGTCGTAGGTAGAGCTCTGGCTCGGTGATCTCACCGGATCGGATGTCGCTCGCCTTTCGGATCAGCACGATCTTCCCGGTCCCGAACCGCGACCGGGGTCACGATCCCAGGTAGCGCGACTCGAAGTAGGCAGTGTACGCCACGTGCTCGGGGCGATGACGCGTGATCCGCTCGCCCAGGCCTGCTGCGGGTCCAGGAGGCTGCGGTAGGAGGTATCCGCCATGCGTGACTGCTCCTGCCGGTCGGGATCGGGCGCGCCGGGCGGCGCGGGCCGACCCTCCCATCGGTCCGGGACCGCCAGTACCTGAGCCGGGCCTCTGGGCCACCTCAGGGCGGTCTCATGTGGCGCGGAGCTGAATCCGCGGCGTTGGACGATTTCGCTTGCGGGGTCATACGATAGGGCCGGCTCTGCACTACAGCGAAGGGCCGGACGCGCCGATCAGGATACGCGGCGCCGCAGAGGCGCATCGGAGATGGTTGATGCGACGCGCATCGGGCCTACAGTCGATTTTTTCCCAGCAGCTGGACCGGGCGCTCTTTGCCACGTACTTCCTCGGTGCGGTGGTGCCCCTGCTGGCTGTCGGATACCTGGTGCAGCGTTACGCAATTCCAGCGGTCGAGGGCGACTCGCTGGCGATCAGTGTTCTGCTTGGCATTACGCTGGGCATCGTGATCCTCTCGCTGGCCGCGTTTCTCGCCCTGCGCCGCCTCAGCCTGAATGCAGTCCAGCGCATGAACGCGGACAACGATCGCCTGGCGGCGATCCTCGCGGCCTCGCGCGATCTCGCGACTGCACCGCATGTGCACGCAGCCGCCGCGCTCGCCGCCGGTTGCGCGCTGCGTCTCGCGGGCTCGCACGTGATCCTGATCCTGCGCAAGCTCGATGAAGGCAAGGACTGGGAGCTCTGCGAGTCGGCCGGACAGGGTGCCTCGCAGTGCTTCAGCGAGCGGGGCGACGCCGTGGTCGAGCTCGCCGAGCTGGCCGTGCGCACGCGATCCCACACGCCGACCCAGCCAGTCGGCGATGCCGTTGGCCTGGCGATCCCGATGCTGGTCGAGGGGGGCGCCGCGGGTGCCCTGGTCGTGGTGGCCGACGCCGTGCGTGGGCGGCCGGATCGGATCTTCCCGACCGAAGTCATCGATGCGCTCGCGACACTCGCCGGTCTCTCCGCCGTGGCGTTGCAGGGCGCGGAGCTGAAGGACAGCCAGCAGAACTTCTTCACTCACACCACAGAAATCATGGTCACGGCCCTCGACTCGCACAACGATCACCGCACGGGCGGCTGTCATGTGGTCGCGCAGAGTGCGAACAAGCTCGCACGCGAGCTCGGTATGACGGACGAGGAGACGCTGCGGCGGCTACATTTCGCCGCGCTGCTCGCAGATATCGGCATGCTCAAGCTCTCCCCCGCCCAACAGAAGAGCCGGCAACACGTGGCACGCCATCCCGTGCTGGGCCACCGCATATTGAGCCGAATCCGCCTCTGGCGTCCACTGGCCGAGATCGTGCTCCATCACCACGATCGATTCGACGGCACCGGCACCGACGAGACACTGCGGGCCGATGCGATCCCGATCGAGGCGCGCATCATCCATGTTGCGGACGCCTTCGCGTGCATGACCCACGGTGGCGAAGGCGGCACCACGCGGACGACGAGCGGTGCTCTCGAGGAGATCGTGGCCGATGCCGGTCGGCAGTACGACCCGCGTGTCGTGCAGGCTCTACACTCGCTCATCGAGCGTGGCGACATCGGCGGCGATCGGTAGCGCGTCGAAGACTGCGATCTCTTCTTCGCTGCGATTGCGCGGCCGAATGCCGCGCGGAGTCGCTGGCATCGCTATCCGCAGATTGCCTCGAGCTGGGCCGCGAGTCCGCTATCTCCGTCCGCGGGCCAATAGAGAGAGCGGCAGCGATTTGCGTCGATGCCGGCTTGCGCGTGGCAGACGAGCGTGTCCGGTACCCAGGCGAGCAAGCAGGCCAGGGGCTCTTCGCGCTGGTCGCGGCGCCCGCGGCCGTGGCCGGTGAGCCAGAGGTCCCAGGGTGGTCTGTCATCGACGTCGAAGAAGCCCAGAGAGGCCGCCTCGGAGAGGCCATCGCCGATCGACATTTCGAGCTCGCAGACCAGGAGCCGCCCACCCGCGAGTGCGGAAGTGGGCTCCGTGCGCGTCGCCTGCGCCGCGTTGCGGCAGAGGGCCAGCTCGTAGAGTGCGGCCTCGAGGGAGGCCAGGCTGAGATCGTCCTCGAGATCGGGTGTGAGCGCGCTGCTGCGCAGCTGCGCTGCGACGGGTCGCGATTCGGGCCGGGACGCCACCCATCGCCGCACGCCTTCGAGACGCTCGGCCAGGAGGACGAGATCCGCCTTTGTCAGTGGCCTGGAGCCGGATCGGTCGCCGCGCGTTTCCGAGAGCAGATTGACCATGGACTCGGATTCAGCTTAGAACTCCTCCAGACTCTCGCCATCGAGTGCGTCGAAGGCCTCGCGCGCATGCTCGAGCGTCATCTGGTAGACGCGCTTCAAGGCGCGGTCGGGCCGATAGTTGCGATTCTCCAGACCGTACATCTGTTCGCCGTGCTCGCCCTCGAAGTCACGCAGGCTCTCGCCGGCAGGCGGCGCCGGGTCGGCGTCTGGCTCTTCGTCGCCCTCTCTCTCGTCGTCCCACCAGGTCTGCTCCGGGTGCGCTTCCTCCTCCTGGCCCGGTGCCTCCTCCTCGGGTGGCGGCACTCGGGGCGAAAGCCCGGCCGGCTCGGCGAGCGAGGGCGCCCCCGGTGCCACGCCATCGGCGGCGCCCGGGCCGGCCACCGCCTCTGCGCCGGGGGTGATCGAGAGCGCGACACCGTTGCGGCCCAGCCAGGCCAGCGCAAACGAGCTTCGCAGCGAGTAGTTGAGCCCCTCGAGCGGAAGGCCCTGCTTGTTGACACGACGCACGAACGTATTGATGCCGATCATTCGCGCGTGCTCGTCGAGCAGCGGCCCCCCCGAGTTGCCGGGGTTGATGGCGGCATCGGTCTGGAAGATCTCTCTCGCGTGGTCGCGCCGCGAGCTGGAAATCGTCCCGGTGGTCAGCGTCCAGAGCCCGCCACCGCCGGGGTGACCGATGGCCGCCACCGACTGCCCGATCCGCATCGTCTCGCTGTCGCCGATGGGAATCGCGATCAGATCGTGCGGTGGATTCTCGAGCTGAAGCAGGGCCAGATCGAGTGAGCTGTCGCGTGCGACGATCCGAGCGCCCAGCGGGTTCACGAGATCCTTCCTCTCGATGCCGGTCAGACGCGGTGGCCTCAGGTAGACCTGGATGTGACGGTAGGGCCGCTTCGTCTTGGGGTTCGTGACCACGTGATCGTTGGTCAGGATCTTGCCACCCCCCGTGATCACGCTGCCCGTGCCGGTGCTGCCCT
>JAFDDH010000211.1 GCA_019310975.1 Deltaproteobacteria bacterium
CGCCGAGCGGGATCGGATCGCGGTGCTGAGCGATCGAGTGATCGACTACCAGATCCACCAGCCGGACGCCGAAACCGTGGTCATCAGCATCCCGAACGCTATGCTGGCTGAGTCAGTCGGTGAGCGGATCACTCCGGAGCTCGGGGGTCCCGTCTCTCTGGTGACTTCGTTCATGCAGCCCGATCTCGAGGGCAACGAGGTGCGCGTCGTCGTGCGCCGCGCGCCGAACCTCGAGCCGAAGGTCGTTCGCCGTGGCTCGCTGCTCTTCGTAGACTTCGAGAACACGGGCGTAGCGGCTGCACCGCCGCCGGCCTTCATACCCGGTGAGACGCAGGGGGGAGCGGCTGGCGAAAAGTATGCCAACGAGATGCAGATCTCCGATCCGCAGACCACTGGCCCCGCGGCCCCACTCGAGGGCGAGATGCCCGTACCGATGGCTGGGCCGGAGGCCGATGGCGGCAGCAATGTCGTAGCCATGGGCGCCAGGGGCGAGGCTGTCGCAAGCGTGCTCGACGAGCAGCAGGGTTCGTTGCCCAATTTCGATGCGGGTGATGTCCCGCTCGACGGTGGCTCGGCGCTCGAGAATGACTGGAAGGGCAGTGCGGCGGCGGCGATCGAAGATGCGCCCTCGCCGGCTGCGCTGGAGCCCCCGGCTGCAGTCGAAATCCTGGAAGAGGGCGGGCTGATCGACGGCAAGGAGTATGTCGGCCGCCGGATCTCCCTCGACTTCAAGAACGTCGCCATCGCGGATGTCCTGCGCCTGATTGCCGAGGTGAGTGATCTCAACATCATCGCTGGCGACGAGGTCGCGGGAAGTATCACGATCCGCCTGGTGGACGTGCCCTGGGACCAGGCTCTCGACGTCATCCTTCTCACGAAGGGCCTCGGCTTCGTGCGGGTGGGCAACGTGCTCCGCATCGCTCCCTCCGAGATTCTCAAGGTCGAGGAGGAAGTTCGCCTGCAGGAGCGCCGGAACAAGGAGAAGCTCGAGGATCTCGAGGTCAAACTCCAGCCGATCAACTACGCCAATGTGGGTGAGGCGGCTGAGATCGTACGACGCCTGCTCTCACCGCGCGGTACGGTAAACACCGATAAGCGCACCAACACGCTGATCATCAAGGACATCAGCAGCGTCATCGACGAGGCCATCGCACTCGTGCAGGCCATCGACACGCAGACGCCGCAGGTGATGATCGAGGCGAAGATCGTGGAGGCCGGCCTCGAGTTCGGTCGCGAACTCGGTAGCGTCTGGTCGGTGGGCTCCCAGCCCTACGTCGATGGGTTCAATCCCGGTACACCCCGGTCCGATCTCGGTGGCCAGGACTTCAAGTTTCAGGGTGAGAACAACATCGCCATCGGCAACCCGATCACGAGTGGGGCGACTGGCCTGGTTACCTTCGGGGCCTTCCTACTCGATGAGAAGATGGCGGTGGACGTCCAGATCCAGGCCATGGAGAAGGCCGGTGAGGGCAAGGTCATCTCCAGTCCAAGGATAGTCACGCTCGACAATCGCCAGGCGGTCATCGAGCAGGGCGTTTCGATTCCCTTCCAGACCTTCGAGGGCGGTGATGCCAAGCTCGAGTTCGTGGACGCGGTGCTGAGCCTCAACGTTACGCCGCATATCACGAGCGACAGGAGCATCATCATGAAGATCGAGGTCACGCGCAACGCGCCTGACGCCTCGGTCTCCACCCCCACCGGCTCACCGGCCATCGCCAAGAACCAGGCGAAGACCGAGACGCTGGTGAAGGATGGTCAAACGCTGGTGATCGGCGGCATCTACACGGTCGACAAGACCCAGCGCGAGTCGCGGGTCCCCTGAATCCCGAAATGGCTGCGAACTAGCTGGTCAATCGTCCGGATTGGCCATGAGTTCTGGCCAGGTTCGGAATCGGGAATGGTACGGGAACGGGGGGGAGCTTCGGCTTCCCCCCGTTCGTCTATACTGGGCCCAAGGGGGGCCGGCCGGGCTCAGGGATTTCGTGGACTGGTCGATGTAGCCAGTGTGCGTCGCGAAAGCGTGAACAGGTCGATTGCTTCGATGGATTCGATGGGGAGGTGACGGGTGTCGGAACGCAGCGAGT
This sequence comes from Deltaproteobacteria bacterium, assembly GCA_019310975.1. Classification (GTDB taxonomy): domain Bacteria; phylum Myxococcota_A; class UBA9160; order UBA9160; family UBA4427; genus JAFDDH01. The sequence continues at coordinate 2,085 of JAFDDH010000211.1, forward strand.
ACGACATCGAGGAGCTGCGGCGAAGGGTCGAAGAGGACCCTGGCTGTCCCGAGTTTCCGGCGCTGGCCGAGGCCGAGCGCCGGGCGGGCCGCGCCGAGGAGGCGCGGCGCATCTGCGAGGTGGGGCTTGCCAGAGCGCCGGGGCGCCTGGCCGGGCGGGTTTCGCTCGGGCTGGCACTGCTCGAGCTCGGTGAGAGCGAGTCGGCGAAACGGGAGCTCGAGGGCATTCTGGACTCGGCGCTCGAGCCTCATCTGCGCGCCGTGCAGGTCAGCGCGTCCAGCCCGGACGGCGACGAATCGGCGGCCGAGGAATCCGCGCCGATGCCCTCTCAGCCGATTGCCAGGGAGCCCGCGCCGATGCACGCAGCCGCCGCTCCCTTCGCATCCGTTGCCGCGAGCTCACCGGGTGCGGACGAGTTCGAGGAGATCGTGGGCGACGCGGAGCTCGAGCAGGCCTTTGCGTCCGCCGAGCCGCAGACCGACGAGATGTTCTCGGCCAACGAGATGGCCGAGCAGGTGCTGATGGATCGCGCGATCCTCGATGGCGACCAGGCCGAGGATCTCGAAATGGGAACGAGCTCGGCGTATAGCACCGAGACCATGGCCGGGCTGCTCGAGCGGCAGGGCGATCACCAGAGCGCCGAGGCGATCCGACGCTCTCTCGAAGCGGAGAGCGCCGCCGTACCGGCGCAGGGCCCCGCTCTCGAACCCGACTGGGCCGACGCCGCCGAGGTGCCGCTGGAAGCGACGCCGCCTGAGGCTCCGCATGACGCCCGCGAGCGAGCCCGCATTCTCGGCACACTCGAATCATGGCTCCAGAACATCCAGCGAGGAACGGCATGAGCTTCGACCAGGTTCTCCAGAGCATCGTCGACCAGGGCAAGGGGGTGCTCGGCGCCGTGCTGATGGGCGGCGACGGCATCGCGATTGCAAGCGCACAGCCGCAAGCGGCGTCCGGGCACGTCGATATCAGCACCGCCGGCGTGGAGTTCGAGCGAATCCTGGCGGAGGTCGACAAGGCATCCGACGCCATCGGGGGTGGACCCGTCTCCGAACTCGTGGTCACACTCGCGAGTCTCACCCTGATCTTCAGCGTCGTCGAGGACGATGTGATGATGGTGGTGGCCCTCGCACCCGATGGCAACTTGGGCAAGGCGCGCTATCTCATCCGACGCAACCTGGTGAGAATTCGCCAGGAGCTCTGAGCTGCAGAGAGCGCTGCCCCGCAGCCCTTCGACAGGCGGCCTCAGAGAAGGAGGTCGCCGTCCAGTGAGTCTGCGCATCTTGGTCGTCCACGGCCCAAACCTGAATCTGCTGGGCACGCGAGAGCCCGACGTATACGGCCGCACCACATTGGCGGAGATCGACCAGATGCTCGCCGCCTGCGCGAAAGATGCCGGCAATGTGGTGGACTGTGTCCAGTCCAATCATGAAGGTGTCCTGATCGATCAGATCCAGCAGGCGATGGGCGAGGCGGACGCGATCCTGATCAATCCTGGCGGGTTGACACATACGAGTGTTGCTTTGCGCGACGCGCTGGCAGCCACGGGGCTTCCGGTTGTCGAAGTGCACCTCTCGAACGTCTTTGCCAGGGAACCGTTCAGGCATCACTCCTACGTGTCTGGAGTGGCCGTGGGCGTGATCTCCGGGCTCGGGGCACCCGGCTATGTCTTCGCATTGCAGGCGCTCATGGAGCGTCTGAAGGCCTGATCTGGGATCGTACCTCCGGGTGGAGAATCCGTTCTAGCTGGACCTCTCTACCTCAGTCACAGGTACGGATCTCACGCCTGCCGGTGCACGTGTCTGCGTCGAGTGCTGCCAAATCCTTCAATCTGCCCCCCAAACGGCCGATAGGAATCTCCGAGGGGCAGTTGCCCAACGGCCGTCCGTGCACGCTCGAATCCCGAGGGATCCTTGGCCATCAACAAACGCAAAGTACTCGACTCTGCGAGAAAGCACGCCCAGAAGGGTGCCAAGCAGAGGGCGCTCAAGGAGTACAACAAGCTGATCCAGGCGGATCCGCGTGATGCCAAGCTGCTTCTGGAAGTAGGGGATGCATATCGGCGTTGGGGCCAGGCCGAAGAGGCGATTGCCCAGTACACCAAGGTCGCCAACCAGTACAAATCCGATGGCTTTGATGCCCGCGCCGTTGCAGTACTGAAACAGATCCTCAATCTCGATCCCAAGCGCTATACCGCGCACGTGTCGCTGGCTGAGCTCTACCAGCGTATGTCGCTGGACTCCGACGCGGTCGGTGCATTGCAGACAGCGGCGGATGGGTACTACCGCGACGGGCGCCGCAAGGAGGCGCTCGAGCTGCTGCGCAAGATGGCAGCGCTCGATCCGACCAACACCACGAGCCGTCTCAAGGTGGCCGACCTGCTCAAGCAGGAGGGATTGGAGAAGGAGGCGGTCCAGGAATACGAGCAGGTCGTCGCCGAGCTCACACGACAGGGGGCCAACGAGCAGGTGACCGTGGTCCAGGAGCGCATCCTCGAGATCGAGCCGAATCGCACGGACATCATGGTCTTGCTGGCACAGAGTCTCAGCGACCTCGGCCGACCCGAGCGTGCCGAGGCCTTCGCGCAGCGCGCGGTCGAAAAGGGTAGCGAGCCCGACCACTACGAGCTCTTGTGTGGAATCTACAAGAGTCTTGGCAACGACAGTCGGCTTGCCGAGACAACCCAGGAGCTGGCGGCGCTCTATCGTGAGCGGGGCGACGACGACAAAGCACGCGAAGTCATACAGCGCATCCCGAGCACATTGCTGGATGCCGTCGACGCCGGTGTCGATCAGACCGATGCCAGCGAAGTCGCTGTGCTCGGAGATGACGAGCTCTTGGAGGATGAGGACTTCCTCGTCACCGACGAGGGTGACGTCGTCTCGCTCGACGCTGAGCTAGGCCCGCCGGTGGACGATCTTTCGGCGCCGCTCGAGAACGAATCCGCAGAGCCATTGGTCGTCGAAGAAGCTCCAGCAGAGCCGGTGCCCGTCGAGGAGCCATTGCCCGAGGGCGATCCCGACCAGCTCTTCGCCGAGGCCACCGTCTACCTGCGCTATGGCAAGCGTGACCAGGCCATTACCAGCCTCAAGGCGGTACTCCTGCAGGATCCGGATCACCGCGGTGCCTTGGAGAAGCTCGGCGAGGCGCACTCGGAGGGCGGCGATACCGAAGCCGCGGTCGGGTGCTGGCTGAAGGCGGCCGAGGCCGCGCGCGCGGCGGACGACGCCGATGGCTACAACATCATCCGCGATCGCATCGGGGCTCTCGACGCCGAGGCCGCGGCTGAGCTCGATCCGATGGGCGAAGTCGCGAACGACGTCTCCGAGACTGCCGATGCGGTCGAGCTCGACTTCACGGACGTGGAGTCCGAGGCCGCGGTGCCCGATAGCGCGGACGCCTCCGAATCGATGGAGTTCGATCTGGACATCTCCGTCGCAGAGGAACTCCCCGATGAGGGAACTGACGTCTCCGAAGAGGATACCGGCGACTTCGAGATCGAATTCGAAGATGTCTCCGAGCAGGAGTCCGTCGACGAGCCCGTTGAGTCCGACGAGTCGACCACCGATCTCGACGACGCGGAGTTCGAGCTCGACGTGGATACCAGCGAAGCGGCGCCCGTAGCGGAGTCGAGCGATCCCGGCGAGAACACGACGACGGCCGCACAGATCCAGGAGGATCTCGAAGAGGCCGAGTTCTATATCCAGCAGGGTCTCTCCAGCGAGGCGGAGGCGATCTGTCGCCGGATCCTGAGCATCGCCCCGAACCATCCCTCGGCACTACTCAAGCTGGGCGAAATTGCAGCCGCGAGTGGCGCGGATCCGGTCGCTGCTGCGGAGGCGTCGGAAACCTCGGAGGTCGAGGAGGACGAGGGCATCGAGCTCTCGTTCGACGAGGACGCAGCCCCCGAGCCTTCGCTCGACGAGGCTGAGGGGATCGAATGCGATCTCGACGAGTCCGAGACCGAGCAGCCCGAGGTCTCTGAAGAGTCCGAGGACCTGGCGGCGATCATGGCCGAGGCCGAGGCGGCAGTCGACGCCCATCAGCCGGGCGAGGAGAGCGAAGGGACCTCGATCGAGATCGACATGGGCGTGGTGGAGGTGGTGGAGGAGGATGCCACCGAGGTCGAGCATGTCCCGATGCTGGAAGATCCCGAGCCGCCCTTCGCGCCCGCGCCGGTTCTGGCCGAGCCCGAGCCGCCTCTGAACGAGACGACCGACGCCACCTTGCCGGTATCCGAGGTCGAGGCAGTTGCTGCGGCCGCCGATGACGATGCGAACTTTGATCTGGCCGCGGAGCTGGCCGACGTCTTCGAGGACGATGACGATTCAGAGGCCGATCCGGATCCGTCGCTCAGCCAGTCCGGCCGATCGACGGTGGAAGAGGGCTTCGAGTCGATTTTTGCGGATTTCAAGAAGGGCGTGAGTGCCACGATTGACGAGGGCGACTACGACACGCGCTTCGACCTGGGCATCGCCTACCGCGAGATGGGTCTATGGGATGATGCAATCTCCGAGTTTCAGATCTGTCTGGCCAGCGAGGGCCGCCGCTGCGAGAGCCTCCACATGATGGGGCTGTGCACGATGGAAGTCGGGCGAGTCGCCGACGCCGTGAGTCATCTCGAGCAGGCGTTGGCCATGCCGGAGGCGTCCGACCAGGCACGCGCCGGACTCTACTTCGACCTTGGCCGGGCCCAGGCGATGGCGGGCGATCTGGACCGGGCGCGCAACGCCTTCGAGCAGGTCCAGGCGCTGGAGCCTGACTTTCCCGGTGTGGCCGAGCAGCTGGCGGGCATCGAGTCTGGCAAGATCGTTCAGCCCGAAAGCGACGACGGCTATGAGTCCTTCGACGACATCATGGATGATGACGACGTCTCAGAGGCCGAGCCGCTCGAATCCTTCGATGATGTCATCGCCGAGGTGGAGGCGTTGCCCGAGGAGCAGGCCGCTGCGCCACCCGCGGAGCCCGCGGCGAACGACGATACCGGCACGAAGCCAGGCCGCTCTGGCCGCAAGAAGAAGATCTCCTTCGTCTGAGCCCAGGGGGCGACGGCGGCTAAGCGCGAGAGGGTCTGATCAGTGGAACATTTCCAGCACTTTGGCTTGTCCCAGGATCCGTTCAGCAACGAGCCGGACCTGCGCTTCTACTTTGACAGCGCGAGTCACAAGGAGACGTTACTACGCCTCGATCGATCACTGCGGCAGGGCAAGGGGCTCACCATGCTGACCGGCGAGCCTGGAACGGGCAAGACATTGATCGCGCGTCGGCTCTTCGAGAACCTTGAAGAGGAAGTCTTCGAGGTCAGCCTCATGGTCATGCTGCCCGGTGCGACGGATGCGCAATCCGTACTGTCACGCTTCGCCAAACAACTTGGTGCCGAAGACCCCGGCGATGACCGCTCCGCCGTGCTGGGGTGCATCTACGAGCGGCTCGCCATCGTGCGAGAGGAGGGCCGCCACTCGTTGCTCATCATCGACGATGCTCACATCCTGGGACCCGAGGTGATGGCCGAGGTCGGTGGCCTGCTCAACATGGAGTACGAGGATCGCCGCCTGCTCTCCCTGCTGCTCGTCGGCACTCACGAGCTCGATGCCTGCATGTCGGGTGATGCCGCATTGCTGCAGCGAGTGGACGTGCGCGTTCAGCTACAGCCGCTCGATCTCGACAATACCGCGGCCTACCTCGCCCATCGGCTGACCATCGTGGGCGGCGCCATCCCGCTGCTTCCCGCACCTACCGTCGAGGCGCTCTTCAAGTTCAGCCGCGGACGTCCGCGCCTGATCAACACCCTGGCCGACAACGCACTCTTCGAGGCCTACCTGGGCGGCGCCACATCCGTGGGCGGAGCCGATGTCGAACGGGCCGCAGGTGATCTGGGGATCGGCTCGGACCCCGGCACCACGTACACACAGCTCACGCCGATGGGCGCGGCCGCGATCGGACCTGCGGCGGCCAGCCCGAGCCCCCCGGTCGTATCGAATGCGCCTGTTGTGGGCGACCTGAGCGGCTCCGACGCGGGTCCCGCATGCGACACCGGCTTGGGAGAACAGCTGGTCTCCAATGGCTCGTCGAGTGGCGATCTTGCCGCGCTCCTCGACTCCACCGACGAGCTGACGACCGTCCTCAACCTGGATCCGGACACGGCCGGCGGCACCGTGGATCTAGACGCAGAGGTCGAGGCCGTGCTTGCCGAACGTGAGCCCGACGACGAACAGATAATCGATGCACTCCCGATCTTCTCGGCCGAGAACAGCGCCGCCACACCCTTGGCGGAGCAGACGCGGATCGCGCTGCCCGATGAGGCTGCCGGCGCGGGCGAGGATGACGTCGCCGAGCTCGATGATCTCTTCGTGGAATTGATCGAGGACTGAGCCCCCGCCGAAAAGGGGG
>JAFDDH010000457.1 GCA_019310975.1 Deltaproteobacteria bacterium
ACTGTCTACTCTGCATGTCGAGTCATCACTCCCCGTCGGTCCAGAGTATGCCTCAGGCCCCGGAACTCCACGCACTTGCGAAGACCAGGGTGCCGGCCAGGATCATCCCGATTCCGGCCCAGCGGCCCCCGCCCGCGCCGTAGGGCACGACCTTCTCCAGCAGGACGAAGAGCGTGATTGCCGCGATCCAGACGAGGTTCATCACGCCTCCGAAGAAGAGCAGCCCCATCAGCACCTAGCAGCAGCCGAGGCAGTCGGCGCCGTGCAGGGCGCCCATGCGGAGGGCACCCTTCGCGCACGGATCAGGGTAGGCCGGCTCGGCGCAGTACTGCGATGAGGGCGGGAATCTCGTCGGGGACGCGGGCCGCGAAACCCGAGCTCGCAGCGACCCTGGCCGTCATGTCCGGATTGACGGCCAGGACCTCGCCCACGATCTCGGAGGCCTCGACGTGCTCTCCGATCGACTCGTAGTGCTCGATGAGCGGGATCCGGTAGGTGACCAGATCCGGGTTTGCCGCCCTCGCACTCTCCCGGAGCTCGACGGCTTCCTCGGTCTGTCCAAGGCGGTACTGGGCCAGGGCGATTACCGCCCGCATCGGAGCGACCTCCGAGGCGCGCGGATTGTTTCGAACCGCTGTGCGAAACGAAGCCAGCGCTTCGGCGACGCGCTGCTGCTGCAAGAGTGCGATGCCGAGAAAGACGTGGGCGATGCTCTCGCTCGGGGTGATCTCGATGACCCGGCGCGCGGCGGCCTCGGCCTTCCGACTCTCGTTGCGATTGAGTTGGACCCCCGCGCGCACGAGGTAGACGTTGGCGAGGAAGGGGTCGAGCGCGTACGCTCGGTCGGCCAGCTCCAGCGCACGATCGAGCGCGTCGGGCTCGACCGGCCAGCCCATCGCCACGCTCGCCGTCTGGATCGATGCCAGCTGGCAGATCGCCTGGGCGAAGTCCGGATCGAGCTCGATCGCGCGCTCGAACCATTGCTCCGCCTTCGCCATATCCTCGATCCGGAACCGCGCGAAGTGGTAGTACCCCCGCTGCCAGGCCTCGTAGGCGTTCAGATCTTTCGTCGGCTTGCGTCGGGCGCGCTGCTGCTCGGCCGCGCGGATCTCCACTCCCACGGCCAGGAAGATCCGCTCGCTGATCTCGTCCTGAAGGGCAAAGATCTCCGCCATCTCCCGGTCGTAGCGCTGGCTCCAGAGGTGGAAGCCGCTGGTGGCGTCGATGAGCTGCGCGGTGACCCGCACGCGACCGGCGGACTTCCGCACGCTCCCCTCGAGCACGTACCGGACCCCCAGCTCGCGCCCGACCTGCTCGACGTTCACCGCCTGCCCCTTGTAGGTGAACGCCGAGTTGCGTGCGATCACGAAGAGCTGTGGGTTCAGCGACAACTGTGCGGTGAGATCCTCGCTGAGACCGTCGCTGAAGTATTCCTGGTCCGGATCGCCACTCATGTTCTCGAATGGCAGCACGACGATCGAGGGCTTATCGGGCAGCGGGGGATTCTCCGGGAGCGAGAGCCCCGCCGCGTCGAGTGCCAGTCCGGTGACGCGTGGCCATGACGCCCACAGGAAGAGAGCGCCGAGAACGACCACAGCGACCGCGACGGCGAAGAGACGTCTCGCGCCGAACCGGCCCGGCCGCGGCCCGGCGGAGGGCTCCGATCCCACGGTGACGCCGTAGACGCGAAGCGGATCGGGGATGTTCTTCAGGTCCTTCTCGCCGAGATCCTCGAACGACGCGTCGAGCTTGCCGCGTACCTGCCGCAGGACCAGGTCCGAGATCAGGATCCCGCCCGGCTGCGCCATCGCCTCCATCCGCGCCGCGATATTCACACCGTCCCCATAGAGACGCTCGCCCTCGGCGGCGACGTCGCCCAAGTGAACGCCGATCCGGAACTGCATGCGGCGCTCGGCAGGGAGCTCCGCGTTGCGTTGGGCCAGCACACCCTGGATCTCGAGTGCGCTGCGCAATGCCTCGAGCGCCGTCGGGAACTCGGCCAGCACGTTGTCGCCCGGCGAGTCCACCACCCGGCCCCGCTCACGCTCGATGCAGCTCTCCATCGCTCTGCGATGCGCGGTGATCGTGCGGATCGTGCCGCCCTCGTCCTGGGCCATCAGCCGGCTGTAGCCGACCGCATCCGCACTCAGGATCGCCGCGAGCCGCCGCTCG
>JAFDDH010000212.1 GCA_019310975.1 Deltaproteobacteria bacterium
CCTGTCCCGACGTGAAGGGGCCCGGGGTGTAGGCCCACGCAGTACTGGCGGAGACGGCAGAGACGGCCGAGAGAAAGAGCGTGAGCGCGTAGCAACGCAGCAAAGTCATCAAGCCCCAGAATAGCTCGTCCCGACCACTTGATTCAGGGCCGGGTACCGCTCCCCGGGCCGTGAGTATCGATGCGGTTGGAGAGACGTGCTCCAGCGACTGGCCAACCATTCTCACCCGGACTCCGAGATGGAGTGCCGCCGGGAGTCTGATTCCGCAATCATTGTGTCTCGATCGGCAGATCGAGAGGTCTACCCAAGCGATCCGTAGACCGCATCGACCAGTCGCTGGGTCCTCGGAGTCTGCCAGCGTTCGCCGGGTCGGTTCATCAGATACCCGAACGCGACGCCGGCCTCGGGATCCGCGAATCCGAGCGCGCCCCCGTATCCGAAGTGGCCGAACGAGGCCGCGCTCCGGCCCAGCGGCCGCTCGGGCGTCGCCAGCTGAAATCCGATCCCGAAGCGGGACGGGCGCCCGAGCACACGATCCAGCCCATCCGCCTGGATCGAGGTGGCTTCGCGCAGCAGCGCCGTGCCTGGCCAGGGGCGGCCGCTGGGCGCCCGGCCGAGCAGCGAATCGTAGAGCGCGGCGACTGCACGGGCTGTTGCGTGGCCGTTGGTCGAAGGGATGACGGCCGATCGCCAGGGCGCCGTATTGACGGATCCGATGCCCGAGAGCCCGCTCGGGTTGAAGTAGCAATGCCAGACCATGTAGTCGTGCTCCTCGTCTCCCGTCGCGGGAAAGGCCACCGCCCACTCTTCTGGGGTCGTGAGCTTGACCTGGGGTGCAACGACTTCGGCTACGCGGTGGTGCTGGCTCAGCGGAAGCCCGTAGAAGAAGCCGTCGACAGCGATTTCCGCCATCACGCCGGCGAGCAGATCTCCGATCGGGACGCCGGTCGCACGGCGAATCAGCTCGCCAATCAGGAAGCCGAAGGTGTTGGTGTGATAGCCGTGGTCGGTGCCAGGCTCCCAATAGGGTCGTTGATCGGCCAACGCAGAGCACATCGTGTCCCAGTCCAGCCACGCATCCTCGGGCAGCCGCTTGCGCACCGCCGGGAGCCCTGCCTGATGCGAAGCCAGCTGGCGGACCGTCACCTCACCCTTGCCCTGCGCCGCGAACTCGGGCCACCAGCGTGCGACGGGTGCGTCGAGATCGATCTCCCCGGCCTCGACGCTCGCCAGCAAGAGCATGGCGGCCACACCCTTGCCGACCGAGTACGCGTTCACGAGCGTGTCGTGCTGCCAGGCGTGCGTGCGTGCGGCATCTTGATGTCCGCCCCAGAGATCCACGACCTTGCGGCCGTTCACGATCACACAGACGCCCGCACCGATCTCATCCTGGTCGGCGAAGTTCGCCGCAAAAGCCTCGCGCACGGCGGAGAAGCGGGGGTCGCAGTCGCCGTCGATGGGCGCGCTAGGAGGCGTGGGATCAGTCATGGCCGAAGGCTGGGATCGCGCAATTCAACAGGATCGTCTTCAGATCTCGTAGAGCCCACCGCCTCCCGCTCGCTGCGGAAAATGGCATCGTCTGGCGCGGGTGCGAGTAGCTCGCGGGTCCTGCCGAGCGCACGCTCGAAGCCCTCGAAGAGCAGCTCACCGGTGACGAGCAGGCCGTCCTCACCCAGCAGTCGACCGAGATCGGACTCGAGGAGCCGCGCCGCCTGCGCGTCGGTGAGCCCGCAGAGCAGGATCTGGACGCCACCCCGCTGCGCCTCCTCGACGACCTCGCGCAGTGATTCGAGCACGGTGGCGTCGAGGTGCCGGGCCCGCTTGAGGCGCAGCACCAGCACGCGCGGACCCCGCGCCAGGATCTCTCGCAGGCAGTCGCCGAGCTGACCGGCGACCGCGAAGTTGAGGTCTCCCTCGAGCTGCAGCATTGCGGCGGGCCGGCTGCCAGTGCGCTCGTCGATCAGGATCTCGCGGAAGCGGCCGCCCTCGGCGCGCACGATCTCGGCAATCTGCAGATCGCCCGAGCGCCGCACCAGAAGCGCCAGCGAGAGGAAGACGCCGACGTAGAGCGCCTGCACCAGATCGATCCAGAGCGTGGCCCCGAGTGTCACGACCAACACGGCGGCGTCGCCCCGCGTGCCGGCCGCGCGACGCAGTGCGCGCGGATCCACCAGATCGAGGCCCGATATCACGACCAGGCCCACCAGGGCGGCCATCGGAACCAGCGCCACGAGCGGAGCCAGCCAGTAGAGCGAGAGCGCGACGAGACCTCCTGCCACGGTGGCGGAGAGCCGCGAGCGCGCCCCGGCGCTGCGAGCCAGGGCACTGCGGGTCAGCGATCCGCTCGTGACCATCGCACCGAGCAGGCCGGCGCTCGCGTTGGCGACGCCCTGTGCGACGAGCTCGCGGTCCGGGTCGAGCCGGACACCGGGTGGCGGGCGCACGCTGCGCGCCGCCGCAATCGACTGCAGGGTGACGAGCAGCGCGATCGCGAAGGCCGGTCCCATAAGCCCGATCCAGTCGGCGTCGCCGGGCAGTCGCGGCGCGTTCCATTGCCACTCGACGGGGCCGATGGTCCGAAGCGGGTCGGGGCCGGTGTACCAGCCCAGCCCGTGGGCGAGCACACTCGCGGCGGCCAGCACGATCAATGCCGCCGGCCAGCGCGGATCGAGTCGCCGGAGGAGCTTCACCCCGATCGGCGTGCCGATCGCAAGCGCCAGCGTGCGGGCGTCGGCGTCGGCAATGGCACGCCCGGCCTGCAGGAGCACGGGCCAGCTGCGCGGCGCAACACCGCTGACCGCGGCCACGGGCTCGCCCGTCGCCGGGCCGAGCTCGGGGATCAGACGCAGGGCGATCAATAGTCCCGCACCGGTCGTGAACCCGGCGATCACGCTGTCCGAGAGGAAGCGGCTCGCACGACCGATGCCGAGTAGGCCGAGTCCGATCAGCATGGCGCCAACCAGGACTCCGGTGGCCACCACACTCTCCAGTGGGACGCCGCCGCCGACGGCCACCGCGGGCGCAACGACGGCCACGCCCAGCAATAGGGCGGTCGGGTTGGTGGGGCCGGTGACCAGATAGGGGCTCGAGCCGAAGAGCGCGGCCAGCGCGCACGGCAGGGCGGCGGCAGCCAGTCCCATCTCGGCCGGTAGCCCGGCCACCAGTGCGTACGCGACCGCCTGCGGGATGGCCAGTGCGGCCACCGTGATCCCAGCCATGCAGTCCGGAATCACGTCGGCGCGCGTGGTCCCCTTCAGATGGGGTGCGAGCCGGAAGAGCCGGGCGGCGTGTTCGGCGCAAGCGGCCATCCCATCCAAGCCGCTACGCCCGCTCTTCGCGCAAGAGCTCGGCGCGCTGACAGACGGCCTGGGTCATGCTCGCGAAGCCGCGCTCGAGGCGCGCACCCACCAGCCCCTGGACGAGCGGCGCCAGCCAGCCCTCCAGCTTGAACTCCGAGTGGTAGCGGGTGCGGCCGGCCGGGAGTGGCTCGACGACGTGGCATCGATGGCTTGCGATCGAGCCGAGTGGCATTGGCGCCAGTCCGTAGCAGATCCGCCTGCCATGCTCTCGCTCGAAGATCACTTCATTTTGCGGCTGTGCGAAGGAGTCGAAGATCTGCACCTTCATCTCGATCGGGTCGCCCGGCTCGAGCGTCGATGCGCACTCGACCACGAAGGGATTCCACTCCCCGTAGCGCGGCAGGTCGGTCAGCACCTCCCAAACGAGCTCGGGGGACGCCTCGATGTCGATGCTCTCTTCGATGATGAAGCTCATGCCTGGGAGTCCCGTGCTCGCGTGCGGAGCCGCAGTGAGCGCAGTGCGTGCGCTGGGACGTCGATCTCGATGCGGTCGGCCTGCCAGTGCACCTCGCACTCGAGTGCCGGGTGCTCGTCGAGCCGCACCGCCTCGACGGCGGCCAGCGATTCGGTGAGCGTGCGACCGAGCAGGATCTGCGCGCGAATCGACGCGTCGGTGGGGTTCAGGAGCCGCAGTACGCTGCCCGCTCCGTCCTCGGCCGGCTTCCATGCCGAGAGCTCGAGGTCGCCCGGCGTGATCTCGAGGGCCGACGTGTCGGGCGGCACGAGCGGTCCCTCGCCGGCTGCGCACACGCGAAGACCCAGCTCGGCGGCGCGCACGGCTCGTCCGACCGAACCGCCGAAGAGCGAGATCCGGGTCTCCACAGCGCCCAGACATTGGGCCCCCGGTGTGAGCAGCGACGGGCCGGCCTCGCCCGGGCGCGACGAGAGGTCGGGGCGCGAGAGCCAGCCAACGGCGCGTAGCAGGGTCAGCGCGAGCTGACCGTCGGGCGACACCTCGGCTTCGAGCAGCCCGGGTGCGGCCACCGTCAAGCCGTTCACGTGCACCCAGCCCTGCTGGGGGAATGTCGCCGGAGCCGGATGCAGCCACTGGGCTGCGTCGCTTGGTGCGGTGGATCGGCGCACGCTGTCGAAGGTCGTAGACGCCTCGAATCGTTGCGCGGGGCGGCCGCTGGGGAAGAGTATGCGCAGGCGATGGTCGCGGGCGGTGTTCTGGGTGCGCACCGTCAGGTCGACGCGATCCAGGCCGGGCGCGATCCGGGCCGTGATTCCGATCGACAGCTGCGTGGTCCGGGTGGCTCGGACCGCGCGCTCCGGATCGAGCCCGACGGGCACGCGCAGCACGCGATGCACGTCGAGCTCAGCGATTCCCGATGCATGCTGCCGACGCGAGATCAGGGTGCGCTCGACGACCACGCGGGCGTCGCCCACGGGATCGAAATCGTAGGTATCCCCGCGATCGCCCTGGTCCTCGAGGCCGCACAGACCCGCGAAGGATTGGTCGCCGAAATGCACGTCGAGCGTGCCGTCGTCGCGGGCCCTCACGCGTACCGAGCCGGCCTCGATCTCAGATCCATCGTCGATGCGGTCCGGACTCGCCTCCGCGCGCGCGAGGACGTACGAGCGCCAGCCGAAGGCCGGCACGTCACGCGCCACGAACTCGACTACGTGTGTGGGATTCGTCGGAGTCAGCATGGGGCGGAGCGTCCCCTCGTCGGGGAGCACGCGGGCCGGCTCGCCATCCACGCTCAGCCCTTCGAGGGTCAGGTTCAGGCCCAGCACGGGATTGATGCCACGCTTCGTGAAGGCCGGGAAGCCTGCGAGCGGTAGCCTCACGACACCACTGCCGGGATCCGGCGAAGGATTGAAGACCGCAATGCGGATCGCGCCCGTCTCGGGATCGGCGAGCACTTGACGCTCCGGCCCGAGCCCGGCGATGCGCTCGAGCAGGCGATCCGTGGTCTCGCCGACCAGCTCTTCGACCGAGTCGTAGCGGGTCGCCATCTGGACGTGGACGCGGTCCTGCGAGCAGCCGCAGATCGAGTCGTGGGCCTGGCATGGCAGCAGCTCACGCCAGGCCGCCCGCAGTGTGGGTCGCTCGTCGGGGGTGCCGACCAGCTCACCCAGAACCGCGAAGGGCTCCAGCCAGCCCTGGAGCGCTGTTTCGCAGCGCCGATTGGCGAGCTTGAGATCGACGTGCGTCGACCAGACGCCGGGCAGCAGGTTTGCGACGCGTCCGCCGAGGAGCTCGCCATCGAAGACGGGCAGGGCGGGGTCGCCCGGCTCGAGATCGCGGGTGTAGTCGTCGAGCAGACCGCGCGTCACGGTCCAGCCGGTCGCCTTGGCCAGCGCCTCAGCGACCTCGCGCGTGTTGTCGTCGGGCAGCATGTGGTCGAGGCCGTTCATCAGCAGCACGGTTTCGCGCTCCGAGTGCTGGGCGAGATCGAGCGCCAATCGTTCAAGGCGCTTGACCGACGCCTCGACGTCATCCACAAGGCCCCACGCCGAGAAGTAGCCGCGTGTCAGATGACAGGCCAGCACCTCGCTGCCGTCCGGGGCGCGCCAGCGGTAGTCGGCTGGCAGGGTCGCGATCTCGTCCGCGTTGCCGCGCCAGTAGATGAAGGGCCCGAGTCCGAAGCCGGCGAAGAGCTGCGGGAACTGTCCCGGATGGCCAAAGGAATCCGGCGTGTAGGCGATCGTCGAGCCGCCTCCGATCGCCTCGGCGACGCGCCGGCCCTCGAGCAGGTTGCGGACGTGCGTCTCGCCGCTGGGGATCAGCGAGTCGGGCTGCACGTACCACGGCCCGATGGCGACGCGGCCGGCCCGGCAGGCCGCCTCGAGGGCCTCGCGCTGGCCGGGACGGATCTCGAGGTAGTCCTCGATCACGATCGTCTGCCCGTCGAGCTGGAACGCGAAGCCCGGATCGCTCTCGAGTAGATCCAGGATGCGATCCACCGTGTCCACCAATCGCGCGCGGAACGACTGGAAGGTCTTGTACCACTCGCGGTCCCAGTGCGTGTGCGAGACCAGGACGCAGCGCATCAGGCGTAGCGGGCGCGGATGCCGCTCGGCCCGTTTCCGTCATTCCGCGCTTCGGCGGCGGCCGCCTCGACATCGGCGATGTACTGGTCGGCGACCTCGGCGTGGGCGGGCGAGAGCATGAGGTGGACCCCGCGCGGCTCGGTGACGAGCCCGCTGAACCAGCCGCGAGCCAGCAGCCGGCCGTAGATCTTGAAGGGGTCGATATCGTCGGCGCCCCAGATGAAGAGGCCGAGCTGGGGCTTGCCGTAGGTGCGGAGCCCGGGCATCGAATCGATGGCCGCCATCAGCTTTGCACGCGTGTCGCAGACGAGTCGGGCCTTCTCGCGGTAGCCCTCGACGCCGAGGTAGTTCATCACCGCCCAGGCACCGGCGATCGCGCCCCCGGGCCGCGTACCGGCCGCAGTCGGCGTCGACATA